>JAJRPK010000184.1 GCA_024280785.1 Gammaproteobacteria bacterium | reverse complement strand
GTGTTCACACGCAATAATAATCGCGTCACCATGGGTGGGCAATTTGCGCCAAATGGTTTGGGTGAGCACGTCGACGGTGGTTATAACATTAGTGGTAAGTGGAATTTCGGTAGCGGCACGGGGCATTCGGAGTACGTTGTTGGTGGTTTTATCCCCATGGTCGAAGGCGAAATGCAAATGCTCGATAGTGGAATGCCGGTAATGTTAGTTGCGGTATTTCCCCGCGATGAAATTAATTTCACGGACAATTGGAATGTCACTGGCTTGAAGGGTACTGGCAGCTTTGACTATAACGTCGAGAATGTTTTTGTGCCAGAGTATCGAACCTTTGCTCTTGGAACACGTGAAACTTTGCGTGGAAACACGGTACTTAAGCTTGGGGTTATGCCCATTACCGCAATGGGTCACGCAGCGTGGGCCCTGGGTGTTTCTCGCGGCGCGCTAGATGATATGTTGGTATTGGCGAATGAAAAAACCCGCATGGGCGACCCTACAACTTTGGGGAATAAATTAACCTTTCAGCGCGATCTTGCACATCACGAATCGCAGTGGCGGGCAGGTCGTTTATTAGTTGCTGATGTTTTTTGCCGGGTAGCAGATCAAGTCGTCGGTGGCGGTGCCGAACTAACGCCTCAGATGCGCAGTGAAATGCGTATGGCGGCGACGTATGTAACCGAGGTAGGAAAAGACGTTTGCCACTTTGTTCATTTGGCGGCAGGGACGACGGCTATTCGTGAAGGAACTCGGTTAGAGCGCGCTTTTCGTGATATGTACACGGGATCGCAGCATGCCTTTATCAACGAGCGGACTTATACAGACTCGGCGCAAATCATGTTAGGTATTATTGATGATTCACCCATGCTATAAGTTAGGAAGAGAGTTTTATTATACCTCTAGCACTAAAGACATTTGATGTTTTAGAGTTGCCGCCATTCGATGAACATGGCCTTGTCGATATTCCTCGTCACTAAATAAAGCGATAAACGCTTTGGTCGATGGATACCGAACAATACCCACACCTTCCCAGGCTTCGTTTTGGCCGATGATAGTGCCGCCAAACATGCCTTGAATAACGAACTCACCGCCAACTTCGGCCACTTTTTTGTGGCTGATTTCAGAATATCGGGCCATGGCCTCCATGCCCGATAGCTCACTGTCCGAGCCATCGGGGTAGGCAGCTTTTTCTCGCATCGTGATTAAGTTAATAATGACAACACTGCCTTGATGGGTGTTTTCAACGACTGCTTGCCACTGCGCACGGGTAGGAAGAATTTCGGCATCGCCATAAAAGGCTACCAGATCGTCGATAATTTCTTGGTTTGTACTCATTACTTGTCTCCGTATGTCGGGTTAAGAAATATAAATTGCCACAGCAATTATTTTAACTACCATTAGATGCGATTAAACTACATAAGTTGCATACCGAAAGGTTCATTACAATGAATTAAATAATCGGGTTCCACTCGATCAGCTACAGTGGTTGAGTTACAGGCCAAAACAATAAATGTGAATGCCATTCGGTACCAAGCAGGATTGTACAAATAATTCAGCTCTTTCGATAAGGTCTTAAGATGAAAATATGTTTACTTAATATCGTACCCATCGCTACAGAATATTTACCGGCAACGCTAGAGATTGCTCGTAGCTCATTTGGTCGAGTGCTCAATACTGATACTGACGTTGAAATACGAGCACCCGCAAAGGGGCTGCCATCAAATCCTGAGTTTATTCATGATTATCGTAATCCGTATTTTTGCCACCTGGTCGTTAGCGAGATAATTGATACGGCTCTTAAAGTTGAAGCAGAAGGTTTTGATGCCATTGTCATTAATTGCTTTGATGACCCGGCTGTTGCCGAGGCCAGAGCCGTTGTCAATATCCCTGTTTTCGGACTGTGCGAACCAACACTGCATTACGCCAGTCAATTAGGTAATCGTTTGGGAGTTTTAGTCCCCGATATGCCAGGTCAAGTTGCTTTTGTTGAAGCGCAGTTTCATCAACACGGATTAGGTGGTCGCCTCATTACCAACGGAGTCAGGGCTGAGAGCAAAGATTTTAAAAAGTCATTGCCTGAAGGAATGCAAAACCCGCAGTTGATGACAGATCGTTTGTCATTACAGGCAGAGCAACTTGTTCGCGATGGAGCGGACGTTATCGTTATTGCCTGCGGCGGTTTAGGGCAAGTGTGTGGAATGGCCGGTTGGCATGCGTTGTCTGTAGACGGCAAAGCGATTCCCATTGTGCTGCCACTAACAGTGGCAATGAAACACGCAGAAATGATGCTGACTATGCAAGCAGGGCTAGGAATTCCGGTACACAGCTGCGCTCATGCTGGCGGTCCTTTGGCAGATGATGATAGGCAAAGAATTCAACAAGGGTTTGGAAAAAGCGTGACCTAATTAGATGACTTCAACGTCCGCTACGCGCACAGTAAGCACTTTTTTATTGTTTCGATCGAGTTCACGTAGTTAGCATTATTTTTACAAGTGTATCTTCTTTTAGTCAACTCATTTGAGCCGCCACCATTGAACCGCCCCAGACTAGTTCCAAGCATCAACGAGACTACGGTTCTTAATGGCTTGCCAAAGCCTGTGTAAATCACACGGTGTGGATGTTCACAAATATATCATACTGGCAAGCTTCCGCGCTTAAGCGACGGAACGCTTACGGCATTTTTTGGTGACTTTTTTTTGCTGCTGAAAAAAAGCCACTTGCCGTCGGGCAACCCCCGACACTCACTTCTAATCGAAGAGTGATACTCCAAATTTAAATTCATAATCGCATCAATAGACACTAATCATATTAGAATGATTGAGCGTAAAACTTCGATCACTAAAAAATCATTGGCTATGGACATACTCTTTATTATCAATATAAATCGACGGCAACTCTGCGGCTTGAAGCAATAGTTTTTCGCTAGGTGCGATAACACTGGCTTCTCCACTGGCGACTATTTTACCGTGTTGATTTTTAACGGTACATTGCAAGCTCACCAGTTTAGTTCGGTCTTTCTTGTCTATAACACTTAATTCAATGGACAGTTCGTCACCGATAAAAACCGGTTTACTGAATTTTATAGATTGCTGACGATAGACGCTACCGGGGCCCGGTAAATGCATGGCAATAGCGGCAGAAATTAACGCACCGCATAGCATTCCGTGAGCGATAGGTTCGCCAAATACTGTGGTTTTGGCGTAAGTCGCATCGATGTGAACGGGATTAAAATCTCCCGATAAAGCGGCGAAAAGCTGGATGTCGATAGCGCAGATTTTTCTCTTAACGAGCGCAGTTTGCCCTATGGCGATTTCTTCGTATAAGTAGTTACTAAGGGTGTTTGCAGGAGACAAAGTTATTCCTCTTAAAAGCGGTGATTTTTTAAACGGTCAGATTCTAGCTGAGTAGCAAAGTGCTTTAGAATGATACGATTTAAATAAATGCTCTTTTGGCAAATGTTAGCAAGGAAAAATAAAACTACTTAAGTATGGCACCAAGGTGAAGGGGATAACATGGGTTTGTTAGAAAATAAGTGCTCCTACTATTCCTTTTTACATCATTTGAGGTTTTTTCTAGTATTCAATTCATTGATGGGCTCAGCTAGTAATTCTCTTGGTGAAGTGAATGGGTGGGTGGCAGATACTGGAATTTTGCCAAGCAAACGCTGTAGCTTACGGTGAAATAGACCTTTTCTGCATAGGCTTACTAGCGGGCATTTTGTTAAAGCTGGTCTTGTTGTAACCCTGGCATGAGATTTTCATATGGTAACTATATTAGGCATCGGGCTAACTGCATTAGGATCGTGCTGCCATACCCGTTAAACTAGCAGCCAATTACGGTTGTATAGGGTAAGTGGCGTCTGTAATAGCTAAGCGTAAGCGGACGATTATTTAGCCAGATTATTTAATCATATAATTTAGTCATATTATTTAGTCATACAATTTAGTCATACAACAGAAGATATAAAAACAGCCAAGTAATAAGAGGGTTATTAAGTGCAGATAGATCAAGCCATTCGTTCCTTACGTAATCGCGCTGCGATCCCCCAAGAGATAGGCGAGCTGCCGGCGAATACCGTTGGTGACTTACTGACTCAAACGGCTCAGCGGATGCCCGATGAGCCGGCATTTACCAGCTTGGGTCATACCGTTAGCTTCGGTGAGATCGACCAGTTATCAAATGAGTTTGCCGTATATTTACAACAGCATACTGGTTTACAACCGGGAGATCGATTGGCGATACAATTGCCAAACTTGATTCAATATCCGGTGGTGTTTTACGGGGCACTAAAAGCCGGTTTAGTTGTTGTTAATGTGAATCCGCTGTATACGCATCGTGAATTAAAACACCAGTTTAATGATTCTGAGGTAAAAGCACTGGTCGTGTTTGCCAACGTAGCGCACATTGCTCAAAATGTTTTGTCTGAAACACACGTTCGTCACGTTATCGTGACCGAAGCGGGTGATATGCACAATTTTATTCCTCGGCTGGTGACTAATTTTGGATCCAAATACATAAAGAAAATAGTCCCAAAATTTAATATCCCGCAAGCTGTGAGCTTGCGTTCCTGTTTGAAAAAAGGCAGTACCGGTTCCTTGCAATCTGTCGATGTTAAATTAGACGATATTGTTTTACTACAGTACACCGGAGGCACTACCGGGTTGGCTAAGGGCGCTATGCTTAGCCATAGAAATTTGCTGTCTAATATCGCACAAGCCAAAGAACTGTTTAATACTTTTGAGCAGTTTAAAGGGGTTGGGCAAACTGCGGTATTGCCTATGCCTCTGTATCATATATTTACGCTTATGTTTTGCTCATTAATGGTCAGCATGGGCAGTCATTGTTTGTTGATACCGAATGCTCGCGATACCTCAAGTATTATTAAAGCGATGAAAGAGACTCCGTTTAATGCCTTTGTTGGTCTCAATAGTTTATTTGTTTCACTGTGTGCCCGGGAAGATTTTAAAGCATTGGACTTTTCCAATTTTTTTTCGACTATATCGGGCGGGATGCCATTGACCACAGATGCTGCCAATATGTGGAAGCAGGTCACAGGTTGTGACGTTTACGAAGGTTACGGTTTAACAGAAACTTCACCGGTCGTTACCATGAATGCCGGTGCGGCAAATGGTGTCGGTAGAAAATTAGGCAGTATCGGTGTGACTATGCCGTCTACTAAACTAAAGATTATTGATTCAGATGGTAACGAGCAAGAATGCGGATCTGCGGGAGAACTGTTTATAAAAGGGCCGCAAGTAATGCAGGGCTATTGGAAACTTCCCGATAAAACGGAAGAAGTGTTAGATGCTGATGGTTGGTTGGCGACGGGAGATATCGCCATTGTTGACGAAGATGGATTTCCCAGGATTGTCGACCGAAAAAAGGACATGGTCATTGTTTCTGGTTTTAATGTTTATCCCAATGAGATAGAAGATTTTGTCAGTAGCCACCCTCAAGTAGTGGAGTGTGCGGTGATCGGGGTACCGGATAAAAGAGCGGGCGAACGGGTGAAAATATTTGTTGTT
>JAJRPK010000183.1 GCA_024280785.1 Gammaproteobacteria bacterium | reverse complement strand
CATACTGGCGACAAACGATTTATGGGTAGAGCCGATAGCTAAGCTCGACAACTTAAACTCACCATAACAAAGAAAATAAATAGTCACATGACTCCTCAAACCCTACGCAAACATTGCCACGCTTTAGCCAAGGTCGACGAAGACATCGCTAAAGCACTAACGGTTATTGGTCACCCCAAACCGCGCATCCGCTCTGCTAGTTTTGACACTTTTTTTTCAACCATCGTCAGTCAACAAATATCCACTCATGCTGCCAGCGCTATTATGGCTAGAGTAAATACACTTGTGCCCGACTTGAACGCTTCTACTATTCTGGCGACCAAAGACGATCAGCTACGCACTGCTGGCATGTCTTACAGAAAAATTGAATACGCCAAAGGACTAGCCCATGCGATAAAAAAGGGAGATTTTAACATTAAAGGATTATCTAAACTATCAGACGAAGAAGCCGTTGCAGATATCGTGGCACTGAGAGGCTTCGGTCGCTGGAGCGCCGAAATCTATTTAATGTTTTCACTCAATCGAAAAGATATTTTTCCCGCCGACGATTTAGCCCTTAGAGTGGCTCTCGGAAGGCTCAAAGGTTTAAAAGAGAGGCCTACACCCAAACAGGCGCGCGATTTAATCGAGCATTGGGCCCCGTGGCGAACCGCAGGAAGCCTGTTTTTGTGGCGCTATCATGGAGCTACCACGGTGCTATCACAAGGCAAAAAAACTCAAAGGTGCATCAATTATTAATAAAGCCTAAACCATCATGGCCATTAAATTAGGCAACACAATGGTTCGTAAAACGTGAATGACAAAAATAGCCAGCATCGGTGAAAAATCTAAGCCTCCCATAGCCGGGAGTATTTTTCTAAACGGCGCCATTATGGGTTCTGTTATTTGTCGTAACAAACTCACTGCCGGGTTATATGTACCAGGGGCAACCCAACTCACAATAATAATAATAATGATCGCAAAGAAAATCAGATTAAGACCTACGTTAATCAGTCCAAACAAACCCATCACACCGTAAAGCACCGGGTTGGTACTAATCGCTCCTTTTAATAACATTAATAAAAATAATCCGCCTACTTGCACTAAAAATGCTAGCACCAACGATGGAAAGTCTATCCCCCAGAACCCGGGTACAAAACGGCGCAAAGGCTTCAGTAGCGGGTCGGTTGCTTTAACGATAAATTGGGAAATGGGGTTGTAAAAATCTGCACGTGCAATCTGCATCAACAAACGAAGTAGAACTACCATCGTATAAATTTCTACCACGGTGGAGACCAATAGTACCAATATTTCACTGAACATATTTTTCGCTTCTCTCTTGGTTTATCTGTTCTTTATCTGCAAAGTTTATTTGTAGCTTAACCTAATTCTTTAGCCAACTCTTCGGATCGTACAAAAGCGGCACGCATGGCTTTTTCTACAACGGAGTGGATGCCGTTTTTTTCAAAGCTCTCTATGGCTGCCTGCGTAGTTCCGTTAGGTGACGTTACTCTCTTTCGAAGTTCTGCTACATCTACGTCGCCTTCAACGACCATTCTCGCCGCCCCCAAGGCCGTTTGCTGAGTAATAATAGCTGAAGTTTCTGCTGACAAACCTAACTTTTCTCCCACCGCTTGCATCGCTTCCATCAACAAAAAGAAATAGGCCGGCCCACTGCCAGATACGGCCGTCACTGCATCGAGCCCGGCTTCTTCGTCTACCCACACCGAAATGCCTACAGCGTTCAATATGGACTCTGCCAAGCTCCGCTGCTCTACTTGCACATCGGCAGTCGCATATAAACCCGTTGCCCCCGACTGCAATAACGCAGGAGTGTTAGGCATACAACGAACAATCGGCACGCCCTCTCCCGCCCACTTTTGTATACTGGCGCATGGAATTCCAGCAGCAATGGAAACAAGCAATGGCTTTCGTTGCTTTAATATCGACTGTAACGGTAAAACCGCATCGGCCATCACCTGTGGTTTAACCGCCAAGATGACAACGTCAGCCTGCTCGACAATATCAGCATTGGACGACGAGGTTCGAACAGCCCCCAGCTTGCCAGCTTCGGATAAGCAGACTTCAGCTGGATCGCTGGTCGACAATTTATCAGCAGGGTATCCCTGCTGAATCAGCCCGCCCATTAAACTTCGCGCCATATTACCGGCACCAATAAAGGCAATGTTTGCCCGGTCGCTGTTAGGTGGTGTACCGCTATTCGCCATAGTATTTTTACTCAAAACTACTCCCAAATTTTTTCAATAATTCGTTGAAATCTTTATTCATGTAGGGCGAGAACCAAAAATATCAGTCCCTATTCGCAGTAAAGTCGCCCCTTCTGCTATTGCCAGCTCAAGGTCATTCGACATTCCCATCGATAAAGTATCGAAATGTGGGCTGTTTAGCTGGTCTTTACCCAACTCAAATAACTGACTCATGCGCGAAAAACTTTGACGAGTTTGCTCTGCGGAATTAGACCGGGATGGAATCGCCATTAAACCTCGCAAACAAAGTTGAGGCAGTTTATCGACCTGGCCTATTAAATCGCTCAATTGATCGGGGCGAACACCGGCCTTGCTGTCCTCATCATCAATGTTGACCTGTAAACAAATATTAAGCGGCTTACGACTTGCCGATCGATGAGTACTCAACCGTTGTGCAATTTTTAACTGATCAACGCTATGCACCCAATCAAATTCATCAGCAATCGATCGTGCTTTGTTGGATTGAATCATGCCAATAAAGTGCCAGTTTAACGATTTTTCTTGAAGTTCGCTGATTTTAACTGCGGCTTCTTGCAGGTAGTTTTCACCAAAGTCTCTTAAGCCCGCCGTATTAGCCGCCAAAATAGCCGATATCGGTTGTTTTTTGCTCACGGCCAATAATTCCACCGAGTCATCACTTCGTGAGTTTTCTGCCAATGCCCGGCAGATTCTGGCTTGAACGGCGGCAATATTTTTTTCAATGTCTATCATTAATGAGTATGTTACTAGTGAATGGCTGTCAGAATATATACAAACGACCAACTATTTGATTTTATAGTGTTTGTAATAGTTTCGACTGCCTCGATTCAGCAACCGAACAACTGATTATCGGTTTACACGAGAGAGTTTATGGATATCACCGAACTGCTAGCATTTAGTGCTAAACAAAATGCCTCTGACTTGCACCTATCTGCTGGGCTGCCCCCCATGATAAGGGTCGACGGCGATATCCGGAGAATCAACCTCCCCCCGATGGATCATAAAGAAGTACATGGTCTCATCTACGAAATTATGAACGATGGTCAGCGTAAAGACTTCGAGGAGTTTTTAGAAACTGATTTTTCTTTCGAGGTTCCCGGTGCCGCACGTTTTCGAGTCAACGCCTTTAATCAAAATCGAGGAGCGGGAGCGGTTTTTAGAACGATCCCATCTAAAGTGCTCACGATGGAAGACTTAGGTATGGGTCAGGTGTTTAGAGATATCGCCCAAGTACCTCGCGGATTAGTATTAGTCACTGGGCCCACCGGCTCTGGCAAATCTACCTCTCTCGCTGCCATGGTCGATTACATCAATGAAACTCGCTACGATCACATTCTAACGATTGAAGACCCGATTGAGTTTGTTCACGAAAGCAAAAAATGCCTGGTGAACCAAAGAGAAGTCCACAGAGATACCCACGGTTTTAACGAAGCACTTCGTTCTGCTCTGCGAGAAGACCCCGATATTATTCTGGTCGGTGAAATGCGAGACCTTGAAACTATTCGCCTAGCCCTAACCGCTGCAGAGACGGGACATTTGGTTTTTGGAACCTTGCACACCACATCAGCGGCTAAAACTATCGACCGTATTGTCGATGTATTTCCCGCCGCTGAAAAATCGATGGTTCGCTCCATGCTATCAGAAAGTTTACACGCCGTTATCTCTCAAACCTTGATCAAAAAGCCTAATGGTGGACGTGTAGCAGCACATGAAATTATGATAGGTACTCCGGCAATTCGAAACTTAATCCGCGAGGACAAGGTCGCTCAGATGTACTCCGCCATACAAACGGGTGGAAGCTTGGGAATGCAAACAATGGATCAATGCTTAACAAGTATGGTTGCTGCCCGCACTATTTCTCGAGATGCTGCAAGAGCGAACGCCAAAATGCCTGAGAACTTTTAACCCGCAATTTAGTTGCCGAAACTAACTCTTTATCGTAGGGTTTCCACTTCGGCCAAACTAACGAAGAAGAGAATAACGCATGGATATTTACGCACTACTCACAACTATGGTAGAAAAAGGCGCTTCTGACCTGTTTATAACTGCCGGTGTCCCTCCGAGCATAAAACTTAACGGAAAGATGGTGCCGATATCCAATACCCCTCTTTCGCCAGAAGTAACCCGTGAGACAGTGCTAAGCGTAATGAATGAATCGCAGCGAAAAGAATTTGTTAGTACAAAAGAACTAAATTTTGCTGTGAGTGCTCGCGGTGTTGGCCGCTTTCGAGCCAGTGCATTCTATCAGCGCAATCTGGCGGGTGTCGTAATTCGAAGAATTGAAACCCATATCCCTAAAATCGACGACTTGGGGTTACCGGATATAGTTAAAGATCTCGCGATGACCAAACGAGGGCTCGTTATTTTTGTCGGTGCGACCGGTACCGGTAAATCAACATCTCTGGCCGCAATGATCGGTCATCGAAACCAAAATAGCCGTGGCCACATCATTTGCGTCGAAGACCCTATTGAGTTTATTCATCAACACGACGGTTGTATCGTTACCCAGCGCGAAGTTGGAATCGACACTGAAAGCTTTGAAGTTGCACTAAAGAATATGCTGAGGCAAGCACCTGATGTTATTATGATAGGTGAGGTTAGAACGCGCGAAACGATGGAGCAAGCCATTACCTTTGCAGAAACTGGCCACCTTTGTCTTTGTACCCTCCATGCTAACAACGCTAATCAGGCGCTCGATCGTATCCTGCACTTTTTCCCACCTGAGCGCCACAATCAATTATGGATGGACCTTTCTCTAAACCTTAAAGGTATGGTCGCACAGCAATTAATTCCAACCCCTGATGGCAATAGCCGCCGCGCAGTAGTTGAAGTGTTATTAAACACTCCTCTTGCCGCAGATCTTATTCGCAAAGGTCAAGTTCAAAAGGTTAAAGAGCTCATGAAACGGTCAACTGAACAGGGAATGCAAACATTTGACCAAGCCCTTTACGCTCTTTATGCTCGGGGAGAAATCACTTATGAAGATGCGATTGCTCACGCCGATTCCGCCAACGATTTACGTTTGATGATTAAACTAGAACACGATAACAACAGTAGTGCTAACGATAAAGCGGCTTCTGGTTTATCGTTAGAAGAAGACGCCGACCCTAATCAAAAGTTTTTTCGCTAAACTTGCTCTAAACTATTGGGTCGAGACCAACCAACTTTCTAAAATCAATTGCGCCGCTATCGAATCGATAGCGGCGTCTTTTTTTTGCCGATTCATCGATTGTACATAGTCTTCTGTTTGCTCAACTGATCGGCTATTTCTGCCTGCGGCCAAATTTTCCCGCGCCTCAAAACTCGACAATCTTTCATCGTGTAACTCTACAACGACCCCGTATCGGCCGTGCAAACGCTTGGCAAACTTTCGAGCGCGAGTCGACATATCGCTTTCACTGTCATCCATATTCAATGGCAAACCGACGATAACAGCTTTTGGCTGCCACTCCACCAGCAATTTTTCTACTTGCCCCCATTGGGGAATCCCATCCTTTGCTTTTAATACAGCTAACGGTCGTGCCGATTGGCTAAGGCGCTGGCCAACGGCAACCCCGATTTGGGACAGACCGTAATCAAAACCCAGAAACGTTCCGTTGGAACTGTGACGAGAATCAAGCATTGCCAGCGTGCAACGCTAGTGCGGTTAAATCAACGCCCAATTGTTTAGCGGCTGTTGCCACTATTTGTTCAATCGGTGTAGCAAACAAAATCTCTAATGTAGCCGGCAGACTAAGCCAGGCATTGTCTAATAGTTCTTGCTCTAACTGCCCAGAAGCCCAACCTGCATAGCCAAGAGCTAACAAAAAATTGTTGGGGCCTTTGCCTTCGTTCAAAGCTTCTAATATATCTCTTGAACCGGTTAAAGACACTTCATCAGTAACTTTTAATGTGGACATCCAGTGATCGCCACCCTGCTGGTTTTGATGTAGTACAAAACCTCGCTCTAGGCCAACAGGGCCCCCAAGCATGACTGGCTTTGACTCAAAATACTCACTCGGCGTTTCACCTAAATCGCTTAATACATCTTGAACCATTAAGTTGGAAGGGCGGTTAATAATAATCCCCATCGTGCCTTCTTCATTGTGTTCACAAATATATGTCACACTCGATTTAAAAATGCCTTCGGATAGCCACGGCGTTGCAATCAGTAGTTGATTGCTCAAAGAATTAGAAATCAAGGAATTCATAACTTTACTCTATGTCCACTTTTGATTAACGATACTTTTTTTAATCTAGTCCAGCTTCTAATCCCGTTTCTCGCTGTGCTTTGCCTATCCATTTTTTTGAAACACTAGCATACGGTTATTGGCCGGCATCTGTATATCTTCTTTTAACAATAATCCACGGCCTTCACTATTGGCGGCACTAACTACTGATTCAAAACCTCTAATGCCACTGCCAGGGTCCCTCTGCTTTAACCATTTATCGAACTCTTTGTTGCTGGCACTGGTATATTGGCCATCATAATTAAAAGGCCCGTAGACAAAAAAATACCCGCCTTGCTGCAACAGTATCGCGACGACATCCAACAATTTAGTCACCAAAGACCAATCAATGATGTGCAATGTATTGGCAGTAAATACATGATCGGCAGCCGCCAAAGGTAACTGCGAATTATTAAGATCGATGATCAGTGGCGGCAAGCAATTTGTACTATCTACCGACGTTAGCCACTGCTTAATATGCACTTGATGCTCCGCTACATCGGATGGCTGCCACAATATATGAGGTAGCTGCTCAGCAAAAAAAACGGCGTGCTGTCCTGTTCCGCTGCCCAATTCTAAAACCTTTTCAGGCGCCCTTTCTGCCGCCATCGCGGCAGAATCAACTAAATACCGGTTTAACACTTCCAGTATCGGAAGTTTGTTTTTATCACAGGATGCCGAATACGGTTTCATAAAAACTCCACCTCTAAAATAGCTAGGCTATTGCTCTTTCCTTAGAAAGACCCACTCAGTATCAGATGATAATTTATTATCAAATCGATAACCCGCCCCATCGAATTTTTTTATCTCCTGCAGATCACTAATACGGTTTTTAATAATGTACGCACTCATCATACCGCGAGCTTTTTTGGCAAAAAAACTAATGATTTTATATTTTCCATTTTTAAAATCTTTAAACACCGGTGTAATGATTTTTGCATTTAAAACGCTTTTATCAATGGCCTTAAAGTATTCATTTGAAGCCAGATTTATCAGTGTTTCAGAATTTATTTTCGTTAACTGTTTATTAAGAGAACAACTTAATTGGTCACCCCAAAAATTATAGAGTGTATTGCCCTTAACGTTATCAAGCTTTGTACCCATTTCTAAGCGATATGCTTGCATAAGGTCTAATGGCTTTAATATTCCATATAATCCACTCAATATACGTAGGTGCTCCTGAGCAAATTCAAAGTCTTCAAGCTCGAAAGAATCGGTGTCCAAACCGGTGTATACATCGCCCTTAAATGCCAATATCGCTTGCTTTGCATTTTTGCTGGTAAAAGGTGTGTGCCAATTTAAATATCGCTCTACGTTAAGAAGGGCAATTTTATGACTGACTCCCATCAGTGATACGAGCTCATTCGGGCTGTAATTTTTCATCAACTCTATCAGCTCTGCCGAGTGTTTTATCATGGCGGGTTTAGTGGATTTTTTTATCGAAGGAGGGGTCTCAAAATCCAGTGTTTTAGCGGGAGAAATAACTATGAGCATGTGTGAATGCCTTATTCAAAATGATGCTAATGTAAGTAAGGGCTGGCAATAGATAAATTGGGGCTCGAACTCTTTGGAGCCCAAACCTTTGTAAGATCCATACTTTAGAGCCTAAGATGCCGTATAAATTAACATCCATGTAAAATTTTGGCAAAAGCTATTCACTGCGACTTGATTTTCTATTGGATAATCCCTGAAACTGAATAACTTGTCGACTCACATCCGGCCTATTTTATATTTGGGACTAGTTTGCTATGAAATGCTTCTCGCCAAAAACCACCGCTTTGCAATGGATTGGGCTTTCCCTTCTATCGCTGCTGATTCTACCCGCCTGTTCAGTAAACCCTGTTACCGGAAAAAATGAGCTCTCTTGGGTAACGGAAGACTGGGAGCGAAAAACGGGTGAGCAGTATTACCCGGTTCAACAACAAATTGGGGGCGGTAAATATCAAATTGATCCCGATTTAACATTGTACGTTAGATCGGTCGGTAAGAAATTGGCGCTGTACAGCACCCGCTCTTATCTACCCTATGATTTTGTCGTACTCAACGACTCGACCCCCAACGCTTGGGCCCTACCGGGCGGAAAAATAGCCGTTCACCGCGGGCTACTGGTAGAGCTAGATGACGAAGCCGAATTGGCCGCCGTGTTGGCGCACGAAATCGTTCATGCTGACGCCAGACACACGGCACAGAGCCAGGAGGTCGGCTCCCTTCTTTCTGTAGGCCAGCTAGCAGCAACAGTTTTACTTTCCAACGCCGGTATCGACTCGCAGGCCGCCCAGCAGGGAATCGCCTATGGAGGCCTCTATGGACAGACTCACTACAGCCGAAGCAGAGAGCTTGAAGCAGACTTTTACGGCATGCAATACATGAGTAAGGCTGGCTACAACCCGCGTGCAGCAGTAAATCTTCAAGAAACCTTTGTTGCGCTATCTCAAGGTCGTCGAAGCGACCTCTTTAGTTCCCTGTTTGCCTCTCACCCCCCATCGCAGGCTAGAGTAGCCGCTAACCAGCAAACCGCATACGCGCTCCCCAATCGAGGTGATCGGGGCAAGGCACGCTACCAAAAAGAAATTGCCGCGCTAATGCGTCGCAAGCCTGCTTATGATTACGCCGACGAGGCCAAAAAGAAAATAGCGAAAGAGGATTACACACAAGCTATTTTACTTGCCGACAAAGCGATAAAAATAGAGCCTAAAGAGGGCTTATTTTATGAGATAAAGGGTATTGCTCAAAGCAAGCTCAATCGATCTAGTAATGCACTAAAATCTTTTGATACCGCCGTAGCATTAACCCCCGGTTATTTTGCGCCGATTCTTCGACGAGGGGTATTGCGCTTTGATTTAAAATCCTATCGCGCGGCCCGGCAGGATTTTGAAGCTAGCCTAAAGCTGGCCCCAACACAAATTGCCTACGTAAAATTAGGAGAAATAGCAGAGGAAAAAAATAACTGTGGGGCAGCCATGCAGTACTATCAACAAGCGGCAAAAGCTGGTGGTAAAAATCAACAGCAGCTCAAGCAAAAACTCCTTGCTTTACAAACTACCTGCCAACCGTGACAACCCCAACTAACAAAAATAATTACCCGTCTCCTTGCCTCTTCGTTGGCACTCTTTTTTATAGTTGCCACACACCACAGCCATTCCCGGCGTTAGGTTGCTTTCATCGAGGCACTCACTGACTCTTTTTATTAGTTCTTGGTCACTAATATCGAGCTTTTTTTCGCAACCACTGAGCAGGGTTAAAAGCACTAGTAGCGGCAAGCTAAGTAATATTCTCCTAGCTAAAAACGACCGATAATTGGTATTCGCTAGCTTAGTTAGTATCGGCATATCCCACCCCGTTGATTGAAATTCTGTTATCTGACGACTTTTTTGATATTGCGCCATGTTACATCAACACCGCAAAGCTGCAACGGTAATATGGAGAATCACTTTAAGTAGAATACCACGATGCGATATAGGCTAAATCACACTCAAATTTGCCTTGCGATAAGCGAGTTTCCCATTCAGCGAATGTCCACCATAAAACTAACTCAGCAATAGCCTGCTCCCTGAGGGTATAATCTCGCTTTATTCCATTGTTTACGGACCGTTTGCGTGACCAACCAGCCTCCCTTTTTAGCCCACTCCCTATTACGCATAGACCAGTTTACTGAACTCTGTGGTAAAAGCATTGCCTGGTTGCTATTGCTAATGGTGTTGGTGCAAAGCCTAGTGGTCATCTTAAGATACGGTTTCAATTTTGGTTCTATTGCACTACAGGAATCGGTTACTTATCTACATGCATGCTGTTTTATGTTAGGTGCTGCCTATACCTTAAAACACGATGAACACGTTCGGGTAGATATTTTTTATCGAAATTTTAGCGAGAAAAAAAGAGCTATGGTAAATCTTATCGGCGGGTTGGTTTTTCTTATCCCTCTTACGATTTTAATTTTCTGGGTAAGCTTGGATTACACGCAGCAGGCATGGGCCGTCAAGGAGCGGTCTGCTGATGCAGGGGGGATTCCGGCTGTTTACTGGCTAAAAACCCTTATCCCCGCTTTAGCTGTAACACTATGCTTGCAAGCCGTCGCCGAAACACTGCGATCGATTTTAATAATAAATTCTTTTCCCCGTCATTTAACAAAGTAAACCATCACAAAACATGGTCGAATTTATCCCCCTATTTATGTTTCTAGCCGTTTGCCTCGTACTGATGCTCGGTTACCCGGTCGCTTTTTCTTTAGCAGGAACCGCAATGCTTTTTGCTTTAGGTGGAAGTTTTCTGGGACTTTTCGAACCCGCTTTACTCGGCGCATTACCTAGCCGAATCTACGGCACCATGACAAATGTTACTTTAATGGCCGTACCCTTATTTGTATTCATGGGCGTAATGCTCGAAAAATCGCGCCTTGCAGAAGATTTGTTAGAAAATATGGCGGCGATGTTTGGCCAATTAAAAGGCGGGCTGGGCTATGCCGTGGTTATTGTCGGCATGTTACTGGCAGCCAGCACAGGTATTGTCGGCGCTACCGTGGTCACGATGGGCCTGATGTCGCTGCCGACTATGTTAAAACAAAAATATGACCCTGCTCTCGCCTCTGGGATCGTCTGTGCTACCGGCACGCTCGGACAAATAATTCCTCCATCCATTGCTTTGGTACTGTTAGGAGACATTCTCTCCAGCTCTTACCAACAAGCGCAAATCCAGCAAGGAATATTTAGCCCCAAAACCGTATCCGTCGGTGACTTATTTGTCGGCGCTTTAATTCCGGGGCTTATTTTGGTCGTACTTTACCTTTTGTATATTTTGCTTGTATCCCATCTGGATAAATCGGCGGCGCCCGCCTTTATTCACTCGGGAAATAAAGTCACAAAGTTTCAAGTCCTACGAGGTTTACTACCACCTATTACGCTAATTTTTGCTGTACTCGGATCCATTCTAACCGGTGCCGCCACCCCAACCGAAGCCGCAGGAATTGGTGCTTTCGGAGCCATGCTTCTGGCCCTGTTAAAACGACAACTCAATCTGAACAATTTAATCGCTACGCTGAGAAAAACGTTGGAAACCACATCTATGGTTTTTATGATTTTAATTGGCGCCACTTTTTTCTCTCTGGTCTTTCGCGGTTACGGTGGTGATGAATTGGTTCAGTCGTTATTTGTCGATATGCCCGGCGGAAAAACCGGAGCAATCATTTTGGTCATGGCCGTTATATTTTTGCTCGGTTTTATTTTGGACTTTATTGAAATCACATTCGTGGTTGTCCCCATCGTCGCACCCATATTATTGGCCATGGGGTTCGATCCTATTTGGCTTGGAATTATGATCGCGGTAAACTTACAAACATCGTTTTTAACCCCTCCTTTTGGCTTTGCCCTTTTTTACTTGCGGGGAGTAGCCCCCGCTATCATTGAAACCTCTACCATTTATCGAGGCGTTATACCGTTTATCCTCATTCAATTACTGCTATTATTGATAATGGCTATCTGGCCCGGAATTGTCATCTGGCTGCCACAAAATATCTACAATTAGTCAACTATTGGCCTTGATTTAGCCAGCTATACCCCCATCTATACGCTATCCTTCATCAATACCGTTTTAGCTAAATAAAATCATGCTACCAACCGGTACATCGACACGAGCTTCTGACCAATGAATAATCTCGACGACAGCCCCCAGCCTAGCGGATCTCTATCGCTACAAACAGTCGCTATGCCAAAAGATACTAATGCCAACGGTGATATTTTTGGTGGCTGGCTGTTGTCACAGATGGATATTGCCGCCGGAGTAGCCGCAGCAAAAGTTGCCGGTGGTCGAGTTGCCACAGTCGCCATTGATAATATGAGCTTTCTTATTCCCGTACAGGTAGGATCCGTTGTCGGCTGTTATACCGAAGTCGTCAACATTGGCCGAAGCTCAATACAGGTGTTAGTCGAGGTGTGGATTGACAAGGGTTTATCGGAAGAAAAAATGAAGGTCACCGAAGGCTTATTCGTTTTTGTTTCTATTGATAATAACGGCCGCACTCGAGCTGTCGATAATCTGTAATAGCTGGCGAGCTAAATTTATTAGATCGCCAGCTACCGAAATCTTCTCTCAATTTCTCATCTTGAAATAAGCGTGTTCGCTAATTTCGTGGTAGGCAATGACACTTTTTCTATACTCGTCAAAAGAGCTATAAACTTTAGCAAACATGGCATTGCTACGTGAATTTTCTTGCATTACGATTTCTGTAATCTCTTTTAGCTTCTTTATCACATCGGCAGGGTATTGCCTAAGCTCGACACCTTCTTCCCTTAAGGTGATCAAAGCAGCGTTGTTCCGCGAAGTATATTCGTCCAGCATGTCTTGATTAATCGCTCTAGCCGCGCCCTCTACGATCGCCGCCAAATCGGCAGGTAAGCTATCGTAAGCGTCTTTATTAACAATTAGCTCTAACGTTGGGCCTGGCTCGTGCCACCCTGGGTAGTAATAATATTTTGCTACTTTGTGCAACCCAAAAGCTAAATCATTGTATGGCGCAACCCATTCTGCTGCGTCAATTACCCCCGTCTGTAGCGAGGTGAATATTTCACCTCCCGGCATGCTAACGGTTGTTCCGCCCGCCCGACTAAACACTTCGCCACCCAAACCCGGGATGCGCATTTTTAATCCCTTAAAGTCTTCGAGAGAATTTAACTCTTTATTAAACCATCCTCCCATTTGTATGCCTGTATTGCCTCCGGCAAAAGGGACTAAATTAAAGGGCTCATAGAGTTCTCGCCAAAGTTCAAGACCGCCACCATAATGCAACCAACCATTCATCTCTTGTGCATTTAAACCAAAGGGAACTGAAGTAAAAAGTGGCGCTGCGGGGATCTTCCCTTTCCAATAGTACGCGGCTCCATGGCCCATCTCTGCCGTACCGTTTGACACGGCACTGAAGACTTCCATGGCTGGCACTATTTCACCCGCTGCATAAATTTTTATTTTTAATCGGCCGTCACTCATTCGATCGACTAAGCGGGCAAAGTTTTCCGGCGCGATGCCTAGCCCTGGGAAATTTTTCGGCCATGTGGTGACCATTTTCCATTTAAACGTTTGCTGCTGACTGGACGGATTTCTATTGCCTACACTGTCTTTGTCGGCAGCACCGCCTGGACTACAAGCCGCTAATATAAGCAAAGCTAAAAACACCATTAACCATTGTTCCGACCTTATTTTTATGGCCATACGACTAAACGCTGTCATGAATAATTCTCGCTATAAATAGTTATTAACGTTATTTGTATCATCGGTACTGTTCTTATGCAGGCAAGTATTATGCTGATAAGCCTTATATTGGCAAACAAGATGTTGGAAAACGTCATGCCAGGCAACGACACTAGCTCGAACTATATCGATTCAAGTTTGGCATAGGCTGCAACCAACCACTTGCTGCCCTCATCGTCAAAATTGACCTGGACCCTTGAGTTCGAACCTTGCCCTTCTAAATTGAGCACAATACCTTCACCGAAAACCGAATGCCAAACACGCTGCCCCAAAGCCAAACCTGTTTCATTCTCGGCAGCAAATTGTGGCCTGCCCGCACTGACTGGACGACTGATATTAGTATTAACCCGTACTTCATGAAGGCACTCCGCGGGAATCTCTTTGACAAACCGGGAAACAGTATTGAACGATTCCTGCCCGTACCATCGACGACATTCCGCATAGGTGATATACAGTAATCGCATCGCGCGAGTAATTCCTACATAACAAAGTCGACGTTCTTCCTCTAAGCGCCCGGGTTCCTCCACGGACATTCGATGGGGAAACAGGTTTTCTTCGACACCCGCTAAATAAACAACGGGGAACTCCAGCCCTTTCGCCGAATGCAAGGTCGTTAGTTGAACCGCATCCGTATATTCATCCGCTTGCGCGTCTCCCGCATCCAATGCAGCAGTATCTAAAAACTCCCTCAATGCAGACGATGCATCGCTTTCAGGTTCAAATTGCCGCGTGGCGTTGACTAATTCCTGCAAGTTTTCTACTCTCGCTCGCCCTCTCTCCCCTGTTTCTTTACCATGAAAAGCTTGTAAGTCGGTGGCTTCTAAAACGAACTCGGTCAGTTCATCCAGTGCAAGTCGACCCGCAGCATCGCCACAGTCATTAATCAACTCAACAAAAGCTGCCAGTGCTGTAGAGGCTCTTTTTGTAAGTGAGCATTCACTTAGAAGCTCTTCTGATGCTCGCCATAATGACACATTCTGTTCTCGTGCGCGGTTTCGGATCATCTCTACTGTCTTATTGCCCATCCCGCGTGTAGGGGTGTTTATCACCCTCTCAAAAGCGGCATCGTCATCTCGAAAGTGGGATAAGCGGAGGTAAGCTACCGCATTTTTTATTTCCAAACGGTCGTAAAATCGCTGGCCTCCGTAAATGCGATAGGGTGTACCCGCCCGTATAAGCTCTTCTTCAATCACCCTAGACTGTGCATTTGACCTGTAGAGAATGGCCTGCTCTGATAGAAGTGTGTCCTCACTAACGTGGCCTTGGATTTGCTCTACAATAAATCGAGCTTCATCTTGCTCATTAAAACCTGCGTACAATGATATCGGCTCTCCTAAAGCCCCCTCAGTCCACAAATTTTTCCCTAGCCGCTCGGGGTTATTAGCAATAACAGCATTGGCTGCATCGAGGATCATCGATGTGGAGCGGTAATTCTGTTCTAATTTTATGGTGAAGGTGTCATTAAAATCTTTAGCAAATTGCTGAATGTTCTCTATCTTGGCGCCGCGCCAACCGTAGATAGATTGATCGTCATCTCCCACCACCGTGATATCGATAGCATGACCCGCCAACACCCTCAACCAGGCATATTGAATCGTATTGGTGTCTTGAAACTCATCAACTAACAAGTGCTGAAAACGCTGCTGGTAATGGTTGAGGATAGCCGGTTGCTTTAACCATAACTCATGGGCTCGCAACAGCAATTCGCCAAAATCAACTTGCCCTGAGCGCTCACAGGCAACTTCATAGGCCTGGTAAAGTTTCACCAAGGTTTTTTCATACGGGTCTTCGTGATGGTCGACGTGTGCTGCTCTTCGGCCTTCGTCTTTATGCCCGTTGATATACCATTGCACAGATTTAGGTGACCACCGTGAATCGTCGAGTTCAAATTCCTTAAGCAACCGCTTGACCATTCGCAATTGGTCATCACTATCAATAATCTGAAAATTTTCTGGCAGGCCCGCATCGTGCCAATGTGCTTTTAGTAAACGATGGGCAATGCCATGAAATGTCCCCACCCACATTCCCTGAGGTGATAAATGCAGCAACTCGCTAATGCGTGTACGCATTTCACGTGCCGCCTTATTGGTAAATGTCACGGCCATAATGCCTGAGGCAGGCATACCCTGAACTTGTACTAACCAAGCGATACGGTGAACTAACACCCTTGTCTTACCGCTTCCGGCGCCAGCAAGCACTAACAAACTTTTTTTATCGCAGCTAACCGCTTCGCGTTGCACGTTATTCAGCGAATCTAGAATTGAGGATACATCCATAGGAAATGATTTTATTACGTTGGGTTAGCGACGAAAACAATCTTTAGTGTAAGTGATTGTATGATAAATATACATGTCTAATTATTTAAGAAAATGCTCGTAATTGTTGTTTTTTAACGAGTTTTTCACTTGCGTAATGAATTAGGCATCGGGTTTAATAGCTCAACAATGATAAGGGCATATTAATGCGAGACTATTCACCTTGAGCGCAGACTCTTTATTCAGTGCGACAGCTTTTGAAAACGCTAAGCTACTCGCTGGTCGAATTGATATAAAACAACGCTTGCAGCTCGCAATTGCTAAAGCCCGACTGCACAAAACTTCGTTCGCATTACTTTTTATCGATTTAGACCGCTTTAACACCGTTACGGCAACGCTGGGCCCAGAAATTGGCCAGCAGCTTCTTGATGTTATAACTGAACGTCTAACACATGCAATTAATGGCGATCATTTGCTGATGCACTTGGGCTCTGATGAATACGCCGTGTTCATCGAAGGCATCGATAACTCTTCTCAGTTAAGGCAGCTGGGCAACCGCCTGCTTAATGTCATTCGAAAACCTATATTCATTGAACGTCAGCAATTAATGACAACCGCAAGTATCGGCGTTAGCGTATACCCTAATAAAGCAGACAATGAACAAACACTGCTTCATCAGGCAATAACAGCCCTGCAAGGCGCCAAGGAGGTAGGCGGCGATAGCATCAAATTTTACACTCGAACAGGTTCCAATACGACTTCGTTACGCCGTCTGAATATAGAAATAGAGTTGCGTCACGCCATTTCTCGAAAAGACCTTACCGTTCACTATCAACCTAAAATGGATTTGGCCACCGGCCATGTAACGGCTCTAGAAGCTTTGGTGAGATGGCAACACGATGAACTGGGTTGGATTTCTCCCAGCGAGTTTATTCCAATAGCGGAAAATGCTGGCTTGATCTCGGGTATCGGTGAAATGGTGCTAGATACGGCCTGTAAACACGGTGCCAAGTGGATTGACGAAGGCGTTCCCTATGCAAAAATTGCCGTTAACTTATCCGCCAAGCAATTAATACGTCACGACATGTTAACGACGATTAAGCGAATTTTAAAACGTACCGGCTTTCCGCCGGAAATGCTAATTGTTGAGCTAACCGAGTCGCTATTAATCGATACGATTAGTAAAATTTCTGAAACACTACAGGGGCTTAGAGCAATGGGGGTTGAAATCGCCATTGATGATTTTGGCACCGGCTACTCTTCGTTTAAATTATTAAAGAACTTACCGGTGGATATTCTGAAAATTGATCAGATGTTTATCGCCGGTGTCGCAGAAAATAAAATTGATGCAGCAATTACTCGCGCTATCATTGATATCGCTCACGCACTTGATATGAGAGTGGTCGCCGAAGGTGTTGAAAAAGAAGAGCACGTCATGTTATTACAAGCACTGGGTTGTGACTCGATTCAAGGCTTTTACCTAAGTGAGGCGCTACCAAGGGCAGAAATTTCTAAGCTGCTTAGGGTTGGTGTGCCAGGAAAAACTAAAATAAGGAAGGTACCGAAAGAAAGCTGCGAAGATCTGGCTCTAGCCTAAGTTTTTACACCTGCGGAACAATTCGCTCTTTTATCGGCCTGAAAATTTTCTATTAATTGATCCTCGACCTCAACGTTAATACACAAACCTTTCAGTCTTTATTCTACCGTCACCGACTTTGCCAAATTACGCGGTTGGTCAACATCGGTACCCTTAATAATAGCAACGTGATAAGACAGTAGCTGTAATGGCACCGTATAAATAATCGGGGCTATTAGCGCATTGCAGCTGGGAACCTGCAATACCGTCATTGTGTTATCGGAAGAAAATGCGGCTGCTTTATCAGCAAAAACATACATTAAGCCCCCCCGCGCCCTTACCTCTTCGACATTAGACTTTAATTTTTCAACGAGCTCATTGTTCGGCGCCACCACAATGACCGGCATTTCGCCGTCAATTAGCGCTAAAGGGCCATGCTTAAGCTCCCCAGCTGCATAGGCTTCTGCATGGATATAGGATATTTCCTTAAGCTTTAACGCGCCTTCCATGGCAATAGGATATTGATCGCCGCGGCCTAAAAATAAACTGTGATGTTTATCGGCAAAGTCTTCTGCCATAACTTCAATAGCCGAATCCATCGCTAATACCTGCTCGATCTTAGCCGGCAAACTTTGCAATGATCGAACAATATCGGCCTCTTGCTTAGCTTCTAAACCTTTATGGTGACCAATTGCCGTCGCTAAAAGAATCAACCCTGTGAGCTGCACGGTAAACGCTTTTGTCGAAGCTACCCCTATTTCTGCACCGGCATTCATCATAAAAACCATATCTGATTCACGAACCAATGACGACCCCGCTACATTGCAGATTACTAAGCTGCTGGTATAGCCTTGCTCCTTTGCCAAGCGCAATGCGGCTAAAGTATCGGCCGTTTCACCCGATTGGGAAATGGTAACCAACAAACTGTTCGGTCGAATAAAAGATTTCCGGTATCGATATTCAGAAGCTATTTCAACATTACAGGAAACGCCAGCAAACTCTTCAAACCAATAACGTGCTGTCATCCCCGCGTGATAACTGGTACCACAAGCGATAATTTGAACGTGTTCAATTTGCGGTAATAAATCCTG
>JAJRPK010000182.1 GCA_024280785.1 Gammaproteobacteria bacterium | reverse complement strand
GGCAAAATTGGCTTACGGCGCTTTTCCACCGTTGTTGCAAGAAAAATACAGTCAGCACATCGATAATCACCAATTACACAAGGAAATTGTCGCGACACAGATTACTGGTAGTCTGGTCAATCGCATGGGTATTACCTTCGTGCATAGAATGGAACACGCTACCGGAGAGTCGAAGGAGAGTATTGTTAAAGCGTATATCGCAGCTTGCGATATTTTTTCCGTTGACGAGCACTGGTGTGCAATTGAGTCGTTGGACGATAAAGTCTCCTCAGAGGTTCAGTACGAATTATTTGTTCAGCTGATTCGATTAGTTAGAAGGTCAACTCGCTGGTTGCTACGTTCTAGGCGATCTCAATTAGACTTAGGCAGAGATGTAGCTTATTTTTATCCAGCGGCGGAGTATTTGACTGCCCATGTTAAGGTTCTGCTAAGTGAGCAACAGCGTCAAAATTGGCAAGTTAAAGTAGCGCGTTATACGGATGCTGGAGTGCCTGATGATTTGGCAAGCTTTGCTGCCAGCTCGCGCTATTTTTATACAAGTTTTGCTATTACTGAAGTTGCAGATAAATGCAATATAGAAATCAGTCGTGTAGCGAAATGTTATTTTAAGTTGGGTGATCGTTTGGAGCTGAATTGGTTTTCTGATCAAATTGTGCAAATGGGGGTCGAAAACTACTGGCAGGCAATGGCGCGCGAATCTTTCCGCGATGACCTGGAAGGCCAGCAGGCGGCTTTAGCCCAGAATTTAATGCTCACTGCAAACGGGGTCCCGGATTCAGTTAACTTTGATGCGTGGTTTGAATGTAACGAAGCGTATATTGGCCGCTGGCAACATATGATGGCCGAGCTTCGTTGTGCTTCTGAGTTGGATTTGGCGATGTTTCCTGTAGCGATACGCGAGCTATTGGATTTATCACAGGGCAGCCAGCAGTTTAACTTGCATTGATCTACGGCTAGTTCGATATTCAAGTAATCATCTTCGACGGGACTGCCAGGGATTTTGGTCTCGCTCGCCCCCTTTTAAGACAATGTGTGCTTTCTGTTACATATTTTAGGGATACATTTTTCTGATATACTAAGAAGGTATTTGAAGAGACACCCCTTTATTTCAAGACCGTTGCTGGCAGGGATGCCAGCGTCGAACTATAGGGACATATTTATGTGTGTCTTGAAATAAAGGGGTGTCTTTTCAAAGGCCTCGGTAGTATCTACTGAGAAACAACGGCGATATTCCTCGTGCTGTGCCCGACGCAATACTCGATGCAATGATAAAAACCATAAAAAAATATAACTGTTATTGTAATTCTTGCAGGGAGACTTGCCGAAAGGGCAAAGGCAGTCATCTAGATGCTTTGATAAAGTCGACTTTATCAACCCGAAAATTAACTGGTCGCGCTAGAAGTTTAGGTGAAACTAATGGTTTCTAGTGGTGTGCGAAAGATAGTAATCCGTCTTGCCATTAGTAGCGATGAATTTTTAAAGCTGTATCAGGGGCTTGCTCGCGACGTAAAGGTCCGATCAACCGAGGGCTTGAATGTTCGCTTTCCCGCTAATTCACTTAAGCCGTTCATGGCACATAACGGTGTGCACGGTACTTTTTGTTTAGAGATAGACCAGAATAACAAGTTGGTAAATTTGAGTAGAATAGCTTCTTAAGATCTTTTAAATACCGCCATTCAGCACAAACACGGCAGCCTACGAGGCCGGATACGATGTTAGTGAATTTCGATGGACGGGTTGTAATCTCATTAGGTAGGTAACAGCTCGTTTTTCCATTATATTTTGCAAACGGTGATAGCTTGTGCGTTGGGTACAAAAATTCTATCAATAATTAATAGTTTGGCTCTGTCTGCATTGACATTGACATTGACATTGACATTGAAATTGAAATTGGCATTAGCATTAACATTGCCGGTGGAGTTCAAGGAAAACTTTTATTATGAAAACTTTAAAGAAATTTTCGGTTATTGATAAGCCCGAAGATATTACAGCGGCGCTACAACAAGACGGTGCTGTGATTGTAGAAGGACTACTTGATAAAAACGTATTGGCAGCGGTTACAGCCGATATGAGACCGCATTTAGATGCGGCAGACCCAAAGATAAAACACCTTAATCCTGCATTAGATGCTTTTTTTGGTGACTGTGTTAGACATGTGACGGGTTTTGCTGGTAAGTCGACCGCGTTCGCTGAAGAAGTAATGTGCCATCCGCTGTTACTCTCTATCTGTGACGCGGTTTTATTACCTAGCTGCGCAAGTTATCAATTAAACCTGGGGCATGTTATGGATCGTGGTCTGGGTGCCGAGCAACAATGGCTACATAGAGACGAAGACGTATGGGTTCACTGTCCATCCCCACGGCCAGAATTGCAAGTAGCGACAATGGTTGCGTTAGTGGATTTTACCGAGGAAAACGGCGCCACTTGTGTTATTCCTGGTAGCCATAAATGGGCTAAGGATAAAGAGGCGGCGGAAGAGGATAAAGTTTACGCAGAAATGTCGGCCGGTTCTGCCGTGATTTACCTCGGGTCTACAATACATGGTGGTGGGACCAATAAGGTAGATCAATGGCGTACGGGATTGCACTTGAGTTATACGTTAGGCTGGTTAAGAACAGAAGAAAATAACAGTTTAGCGGTGGGGCCTGAAGCGGCTAAGTCTTTGTCACTTACCGCGCAAAAATTATTGGGCTACGGTGTTCACGATGCTATTGACGATGCTGGTGGGTATTTGGGGATGGTTGATATGCAAGACCCTATCAAACTGCTGAAAGATAATCGCCTGTAACCTATGCAATTTCTGTCCTTCTTAAGAAAGGCTGTTAGCTATTCTGAAAACGACTAATTGTCTGGCGCGCCATTCATAATCCAATCGTGAATTTGTTGTATCTCTGCATCACTTAAAGACGACATATAAGGCATTTCCCAACCTTTGCCGCCCACGGCAAGATGCTGATCGGTTATTTTCAACCAGAAATAGCTTTTGTCGGGTTGCCCGGGTTCAATCCTTTTCATCGAGGGTAGAGTGTAAGAGGGGATATTTACTAACCCTGCGTAGGCGTTTTCTTCGTCGATGACCAAATAGCCGTGTCGATCCTCTTTTAAGTGGCATATTGCACAGCGGTTCATTAATACAGGCAATATATCCTGCTTAAAGCTGACCTCTTTCGCTAAAGATAACGAAGTGGTGATACAGCCTAATAGGAAAATCATCAGTTTTCGCATTAGCTTGCCCCGCCTTGTTTGGCTTGACTTACAGATTGGCCGGCAATTCTGCCAAAGGTTAGCGCTGAGCCTATGGTTGCACCTGCTGCCCAGTAAGCATTTTCAGCTGGGTGGGCCATACAATTGCCGGCGGCGTAAAGCCCTTTTATTACTTGATTTTGTTGGTTTAGTACTTCACCTTTGTTGTTAACCACTGGGCCGCCGTTAGTACCGAGCGTGCCGGGGGCAAGGATAATGGCATAGTAGGGACCCTTATCCTGCAAGGGGTGCAATGTCGTGTTACTTGTGTAGGACTTTTCTGGCCACTTTTTATCTCGACGGGGGTAAAACATATCATACCAACCTTGATCGTAGCGGTAGCTACCGCGGCCAAAATCTTCATCGACTCCTTTTTTAGCCATCTGGTTAAACCTGGAGATAGTCTTTTTTAATTGGCCACTAAATTCAGGGTCGAGCTTAATATCACCCGTGTAGGCGGCGACTTTTTTCAGCCGAAGGTCAATGTTTATTGCTAGTTGGTCCAGAGTGTCGGCTTGGATGAGATAATCTACTGCATCAGGGCTCGGAGGGATGGGGAATCGGTTCGAATTTAGATCGGCACAACGTTGATCGTAAACCAT
>JAJRPK010000181.1 GCA_024280785.1 Gammaproteobacteria bacterium | reverse complement strand
AGTTATCGGGAGTTAAACCTTCGAGCCAATCAAATGGCGCGGTTATTACAGCAAAAGTTACAAAAACAAGGTGCTGTTGCCGGAGAATTGGTTGGCGTAATGATGGACCGATCTATCGATATGGTTGTTACGCTAATAGCTGTTCATAAAATCGGTTGTGCGTACGTACCGCTTGATCCCGTGTATCCCGCTGAACGCCTGCGTTATATGGTCGAAGATTCAAAACTCAGTTTATTACTTAGTCAAACTCAGCATAAGAATAATATCACTGCACTTGATGTCCCGGTTATCATTCATAATGAGGTGGAAAATTCACTTGATGATTTCTCAGAGGAAAATCTTAATTTGCCGGTAGCAAGTGATAGTCTTGCTTATGTTATCTATACCTCCGGATCTACCGGAAAACCTAAAGGAGTTATGGTCGAACATAGAAATGTTGCAAACTTTTTTGTCGGGATGGACGCTTGTATTAAGAATGATCCTGAGGAAAGAAAAACTTGGCTGGCTGTAACGAGTATATCTTTTGATATATCGGTGCTTGAAATATTTTGGACCTTATCACGTGGCTTTAAAGTTGTTATTTATAGAGATGAGTTTAGTGGTCAACAGAGTCCGGGCGATGACGTATTTGCCAATCAGAAAGCCGCTGATTTGGGTCTTGATTACAGCCTGTTTTATTGGAATGTGGCTGAAGAAGACAGTATCGAACAAGCCAATAAATATGAATTGCTACTAGAAGGCGCTAAATTTGCCGATAATAATAATTTCAAAGCTGTTTGGAATCCTGAACGACATTTTGCCGCTTTTGGTGGTTTATTCCCCAACCCATCAGTGACCTGTGCTGCATTATCAACCATAACCAAAAACGTTGATCTTCGTGCAGGGAGCTGTGTCGTGCCACTACATAGCGCTATTCGCGTTGCTGAAGAGTGGTCTGTCGTCGACAATTTATCCAATGGCCGTGTTGGTATGGCTATAGCGGCTGGCTGGGCGCCACCAGATTTTGCGATAAAACCTGAAAACTACGACGATGCTAAGAACATCATGTTTGATTCGATTGAAACCGTGCAGAAATTATGGCGGGGAGAAAAAGTTAATTTCCCCGGACCATCCGGTGACGTAGCAGTGCGAACGTTACCTAGACCTATTCAAAAGAGCTTACCTGTTTGGGTAACAACAGCAGGAAATTTGGATAGCTTTATACGCGCTGCAGAATCGGGTTCAAATATACTAACGCATTTACTGGGTCAAACCTTTGAAGAAGTACAGGAAAAGGTTTCTGCATATCGGACGGCCTGGAAAAGGCGGGGCATAAGGGAGAAGGAACAATAACGTTGATGTTGCATACGTTTATTAGTGAAAACGAGGAGGAAATCGAAGAAATTGTTCGTGCGCCAATGAAAAAATACCTTAAGAGTGCGATGTTTTTGGTGAAAAGTGCAGCGTGGAATTTTCCTACCTTTAAAAAAATGTCTGATCAAACAGGAAAAACCTTAGACGATTTTTTTGAAACCATATCTGATGAAGATATGGATGATTTGTTAGAGTTTGCGTTCCAACGTTATTTTAAAACAAGTGGTTTATTTGGTACGCCAGAAACGGCCATTGAAACCGTAAGAAAATGTCAAGCGATAGATGTCAACGAAATTGCCTGCCTGATTGATTATGGTATCGACACTGACATAGTGCTTAAACATTTACCGTATCTTAACAAGCTGAGAGTTAACACATCCACTCCTACAGTTTCTAACGATGATCCAGATATTGTTGATGATTTTAAAAAAGAGGCGGCTAACTACACGATTCCACAACTCTTGGAGAAACACAATGTTAGCCATTTGCAGTGCACTCCATCGATGGCAACTATGCTGGTTTCCGACCCGGATTCAAAAGAAAAACTTCATCATATAGAGCATATGATGGTAGGTGGTGAAGCCCTGCCTACCGCACTAGCGACGGCGCTGAGATCAGCGATCAATGGCCGTTTAACCAATATGTATGGCCCAACAGAAACTACAATATGGTCTTCAATATATCATGTTGATAATTCGGACGATCTGACTATTGGTAGACCCATTGCCAATACTCAAATGTATATCGTCGATCAAAACATGAATCAGTTACCCGTTGGTGTGGCTGGAGAATTGTTAATCGGTGGTGAGGGAGTTGTACGTGGATACCATGAACGGATGGAGCTTACGGCTGAACGTTTTATCGATGATAAGTTTAGTCAAAACAAAAATACTCGCTTGTATCGCACAGGAGATCTGGCCAAGTACGATAATGAAGGTCGATTAGTCTATCTTGGCCGGATAGATCATCAAGTCAAGCTACGAGGATATCGAATTGAATTGGGTGAGATAGAGTCCTGCTTGCAGTCACACGACCTGGTTCGAGAGTGTGCCGTTATTGTTAGAGAAGATAATTCCGGGGACAAGCGTCTTGTCGCTTATGTGCGGCCACATGCAGACCAGACGGTTGATTTTGAAGTGTTAAAAGAATATTTAGCAGAAAGCTTACCTGAGTTTATGGTGCCTGCTTTTTACGTTGAACTGAAGGTTATGCCACTTACGCCAAATGGTAAACTGGATAGAAATGCGTTGCCTGAGCCCGGGCAGCGAGGTTCACAAAATAATGGCGAGTTGGCATTACCCAAGGACGATTGGGAGGCGTTAGTTGCCAATATTTGGAAGCAGGCTCTGGGT
>JAJRPK010000180.1 GCA_024280785.1 Gammaproteobacteria bacterium | reverse complement strand
TTATCGATAAGTTTTTGCAGTTGTTCGGGGTTTTCCATTAACAGCCGCATCCCGTGCGCAGTGACCGACCGGGTGCTTTCATTGCCTGCCGCTATCAGCATTAAGAAAAACGCCTGAAATTCATCTTCTGTTAATTTTTCATCGTTGACCTTGCCATCGAGGAGGGCACCGATGATGTTATTCAATGGTGATTTTGCATGTTTTTTTGCAAGCTCTCCGGCGTAAAGGTACATATGGGCAGATGCCTCTTGTGCCTTTGCCTCTGCATCGTCGCCACCTATGTCCTCATCCTCCTGAAAAAACATTTCGTTAGTCCAGGTAAAGAATTTTTTGCGATCTTCTTTGGGAACACCACACAAGTCCAAAATAGCCATTAAAGGTAGCTCAGCGGCAACCTCGGTAATGAATTCGCATTCTCCCTTAGAGGCAACGGCATCAACGATCTGTGTCGCGTATTTTTCAAAAATTCCGCGATAGGCTTCTACGGCTTTCGGTGTAAAGGCGTTGCGTGCAATCCTCCGATACTTCTGGTGATGGGGAGGGTCCATGTTGACCAGCATAATTTTTTGCAGGGCGATTTGTTCGTCAGAAAACTCCTTGGGAATACAAGAGCGCTCTTCACTGGAATATATTTCCGGGTGTTTGCAGACGTAATCGGCAGTTGTGCGGTCCATTACTACCCAGTAGGGTTCGTCGCGAATGGGATCCTCGACTTTCACAATGGACGCACCGGCCGCTGTTTTGTGCATCTCGATTAATTTGGCTTGGTGATGACCGTCGGTGTAGAAATCTGGATCGCGGACATTGTGGTACGGACACTGGGACATAAAAGAGCTCCATTAAACTTCAATAAAAAAATCGTAGCGCCGTATCTTAGTAGTGAATCGCGGTAAATACCATTTCATTTACTACAGGAACGCTGTAAAGAAAGGACATTTGAACCTATTTGAAGAGATACTCATTTTTAAATTCTTACAAATCAATAGGTTGGGAGAAGGTTCCCAGACGGAGTTTTCAATCGAGGCCATTGAAACACCACTAACCGATAGGCCGATTTTACTTTAGGTATGCGACAGCTAAAAATTAATCCTTAAGCGGTGTTGCAGCTAAAGTACTTGTTATCCCGTGTTGTTGACATTTTTTGCATACGGCGTGTCTTGGTTCTTTTCACTTTGCTCAAACTCCTTGCCTAAATACACAGCTAATGCGGCCCAAACTGTAGCGATTCCGGCACCGATCATAGCGATTGAGCTGAGGCCCAATCCCAATCCAGCGGTTAATAGGGTGAAACACCAGCTCCAGAATACGTCTCCACCGCGGTAGCAAATGATATCCACTACCGGCTTGGATTTAAATCGGGCGACGGGATCAACGGCTGTAAATAGCATCTCTCGGCTTGGGCGTGTTACAGCATAATTGCCTACTCGTCTGACAAACTGTAAACCAATAATCATCCAAATGGCCGGATTGCCGGCTACCAGCAATAACCCTACGGCTACCAAAACAGGCACTATTGCCAGTGAGGTAGCTAAACCAAAGCGTTTGATTAAGCGATTGGTCAGAAATATTCCGATTACGAAGGTCATAATGTTGACGGATAGTTCCAGCCCCGCCAATATTTGCGCACGCTCTTCGATAGAAAAGTCCACCAGAACATTCTTTTGCGCGAAATACACAAAGGTGCTGATTCCGGTGAAAATAAAAATAAACCCACCGATACCCCGCAACTGGCGGTGGGTGACAAGCTGGGCAAATCCCGCGTAAAAGCTTCCACCCAGTGCCTTGTTTGAAATACGGTGCTTGCTATCGTCGGAGTGGTGGGTTTTTGAGATGGACTGGTTCAAAAAGAGGATCAGTGGGATTGATGACAGTAGCAGGGCACTAGCTAATAAAATTAGGTTCGCGGTCCCTAACAGTGGAGCAAAGTAGATAGTGATTCCTGGGCCAAATATCGCGCCTGCGCTAATTCCTGTTGCAATCGTAGCAAACAGTCTGGCGGCTTGGTCGCGCGTGTATACCTGAGTCATGAAACTCCAGAAGACGGAGATATGAAAAAGTGCGAAGACGCTGACCCAGATGTAATAAGCTTGACCGATCCAAACTTGCAGCCCCTCCGAGCTACTTAGATAGGCTGCGTAAAAAGCAATAAAGGACAACGCAAAAAACACATAGGTACCGGGGACTAGCCACTTCATGCTAACTCGCGACGCCACCCAACCGTAGGCGGATACTGCCAGGAATGAAAACAAAAAAGTTCCCGTCCACAGCGTGGATACAGTGGCGTCACTCCAGTCACTGGCCATGGCGTCGCGAATCGGTTTAAGCATGCTGTATGAGGACATAAGTAAAAACGCAAACATAAATGAGCCAATGACTGGCGAGAGCTCATTCCTCTCGGCTTTAACTGCTTTTTGAACAAATGTGGAGAGATTCATTAGTGACCGTTAATGAGTAAATCTAGCAAAGGGACGATATCAACGCAGAGCGGGTAGCGATTATGCATTGATATAAGTGTTTTTATGCTGATATTATCTAGGAACTACAAGCAATTTGTTAGCACTCTTCAAACAGTAAATTTTTAAGCAGGTAACTTTATGTCGTTTCTTCGATTTATTCTAATTACACTCAAATTGGCCCACGGTCGCACAATCGGTGCTTTCGTGGCCTCAGTCAATACTCTAGTCGTCAGTACTTTAGCCCTTAGTACTTTAACCTTTAGTGCATTAGCTATTAGTACCTTAGCAATAATACCTAGTAGTTTTGCGGCCGATACCGCCGGTACAGTATTAATCACTGGTGCGAATCGTGGTATCGGGCTGGCGTTAGCCAAACAATTCCATCAATCGGGTTATGACGTTATAGCTACGGCTCGCAAACCAGCAAAGGCTGTAGATCTCAAGGCGCTGGGTGTTCGAATTGAACAGCTTGATGTCACGGACTCCTCTAGCGTTAATGCATTAGCTAAGCGTCTTGACGGTAAGGCGGTGGATATTTTGATCAATAATGCCGGTATTTTTGGCCACAATACAAACACATTTTCCGACTTGGATATTGACCAGCTCGACACGGTGTACAACGTTAATTCGCTGGGTCCGTTGAGAGTTACGCAGGCGCTGTTGCCGAATCTAATAAAGAGCAAGCAGAAACGCGTTGCCAATATCAGCAGCATGATGGGCAGCATGGAGTTGAACACTTGGGGTTGTTGTATAGGTTATCGGGGGAGCAAAGCGGCACTCAACAGCTTTAATAAAACGCTGTCAATGGAATTTGGAAAACAGGGTTTAGTGTTCGTGGTGCTTCACCCGGGCTATGTTCAGACTGATATTAATAAAGGCAAAGGTGATATTACTGCCAGTGAGAGTGCCAGCGGCCTATTCGATGTTATCAGTAAATTGGATAGCGAAGACAATGGTAAATTCTACGATTTCAACGGGAAATCTATGCCTTGGTAACGTGTCGGTCTGCAGTGCTATTGCAGACTGACAATAAAAAATTCTAACAGCCGTATTTAGTATTAATTATTTTTGATTTCTTGCAAAGTCTTTATCGGTGTTTATAAAGCTTTGCGTAGGCGATGCTGTCAGCAGGGTCAATTAATGTGCCGTTGGGCAACTCCTTGGTGCGCGCACTAATTTCTAACATGGCGTTACCCAGCTCCTTGCCCGGAATCACTAGATAGCCCGGACGAATTAGTGCCTCCAAGATGTAATGGGCGGCATTCGCCTGCTCAGAGGTT
>JAJRPK010000179.1 GCA_024280785.1 Gammaproteobacteria bacterium | reverse complement strand
CCATCGATGGCGAAGCGGCGAGCTGTGGCAATGGCAGTACGATAGGTTTTGCCGCAGAGAATCCAGAGGTGGCAAAAGCGTGGCACGATGCGGGAATGGCTAATGGTGGCAGTTTGTGTGAAGACCCTCCGGGGGTGCGTGAAGGTGCAGGAGGAAAAATGTATCTAGCGTATTTGCGAGATCCTTCTGGCAATAAATTGTGCGCTCTTCATCGTATAGAATAAGGCAATATAATATATAGTGGCTTGTCCTCTTGCTATCGATACGATAGCAAGAGGACAGAGTAAGGTTTAGAATCGAGATTGATTTTTTAGGGGTTTTACTCTGACATACTGGTTGTTAGCTATAGAATAATGTCTAACGATTATTTCAATGCTGATTACAGTATCATTGCATGCTATCGTCACATGTGGAAAATCAACGCAGTAATAGGGTTCGATATAATTCTCGCCCACGTGCTCTTTTTATTAACCCTTTACATTAACCCTTTACATTAGTTCTTTACAACAGCTCTTTACACTTAAGTCGATAATGGCGATTAATAATTACTGGCATAACCGCGCGCTTGAAGACTTTTCTCCGCAAGAGTGGGAGCAGCTATGTGATGGCTGCGGTAAATGCTGCTTACATAAACTCGAGGACATCGATACGGGTGAGTTATTTTTTACTCGAGTTGTTTGTCGACTATTAGATGATCAGCGTTGCCAGTGCAGAGATTATCAAAGCCGGTTTCAACAGATTGAAGGCTGTATTCGTGTCACTCCAGCTATTGCTCGAGGGGGCAGTTTGCCGGATTCTTGTGCTTATCGTCTACTCGCCGAAGGGCGGGGTTTACCGACTTGGCACCCACTGGTAACCGGAGACCCGCAATCAACTGTTAACGAAGGGCAATCGGTGTCGGGTTGGGTTATTAGCGAAGAGCATGTTCACGAAGATGGGATGGATGAACATGTTATTCATTGGGTTAAATCTTAGTCCGTATTCGCGTATCATTGCCAGCTTTTCTAAGCCAAACAGCTTTAGTGCAGGTTTATCGGTGTAGATTCATACAGCTCTGCATAAAAGACTCCAGTGCGCTTGGCCGTTAGTCATTTCGTCGTTCGCAGTAATTAGATAGAGGCATAGTTAGTCGATGACACCTACCGTAAAACCAAATAATCCCAACTTTTCTTCAGGGCCCTGTAGTAAGCGACCGGGTTATCGTGTCGATCAGCTTGATTTGAACACACTAGGTCGTTCGCACCGGGCCGCTGTAGGCAAGGCGGCACTTAAGCGATGTTGTACCGAAACGGCTCGTTTATTGGGATTGCCCGAGGGGTATCGTGTTGGGGTTGTCGCGGGTTCAGATACCGGGGCGATGGAAATGGCGATGTGGTCGTTGTTAGGTGAGCGAACTGTCGATATTTTTGCCTGGGAGTCTTTTGGAAAAGGATGGATTACCGACATCGTCAAACAGTTAAAATTGACGGACGTAAACACTTATGAAGCAGATTACGGTGATTTGCCTGACCTTTCGCAAGCAAATTCTGCCCACGATATAGTCTTTACCTGGAACGGTACTACTTCGGGCGTAAAAGTACCTAATGGCGATTGGATTGCCGACGATCGCTCGGGACTGACAATTTGTGATGCAACCTCTGCTGTGTTTGCGATGGAATTACCGTGGAACAAATTAGATGTCGTTACCTTTAGTTGGCAAAAAGTCTTGGGCGGAGAAGGCGCTCATGGCATGCTAATTCTCAGCCCGAAGGCTGTCGCTCGCTTGGAGTCATATACTCCACCATGGCCGCTTCCTAAGCTTTTCCGCATGACCAAGGGGGGCAAGTTGATCGAAGGCATATTTAATGGGGCAACCATTAATACTCCTTCAATGCTATGCGTGGCTGATTACTTAGATGTACTTGAGTGGGTAGAAAATTTAGGCGGCGTTTCAGTGTTGATGCAGCGATCTGAAAAAAACTTGACCGTCATTGAAGAATTTGTTGCTAAGCATGACTGGATTGATTTTTTGGCCAAAGATCAAGATATGCGTTCTAACACCAGTGTATGCCTAGTGGTTGATTTACCCGCTGACGCATTAAAATCGATGGTTAAATTACTCGACAATGAAGCGGTTGCCTATGATATCGGGGCTTATCGCGACGCTCCTGATGGTTTGCGTATATGGTGCGGTGGAACTATTGAAGCACAAGACCTCGAAGCCTTGATGCCTTGGCTCGAATGGGCATATACCGAAGCTAGTGCTTAACCTGGACTGTCTGATGAGCGATTTAAACGGTGCAACCAGTGTATGGGTTTTATACAGTGTGGCCGCTGTAGCATTTGTCATTGTATTTTGGCGCTGGATTGATTTTATTCAATCCAGGTCTCTACGGGTGGTGTTGAGCTGCAGTGTTTTGGTTCTGCTAGTATCTCCAGTAGCGGTTCCCGGTACCGATAATCTAGCACCGGCTTGGTTAGTAGCTTTGTTTGAGTTAGCACTAGGTCGTACAGTGGTGGCGCAGAATGCAATTCGTCCTGCGCTTATCATACTGGCCATTACCTATGCAGTTTTGCTACTGTTGCTTCTCCGTAAATTATATCTTCGTAGGCAAACTTAGTCGCCTGGCGTCTATACGATTTGTTGAGTTAATCCGACAACTAATCCGGCACCTAATCCGGCACCTAATCCGATAAGGACAGCCTTTCCGAGTAACTACGTTTTCTTCCGCTTCTGATGAGGGAGCGGGAGCCATCTCCAATCACCTTGATATTTTGGATATATTCAGTGGAGATACGGTAAAAGTCCCTTGCGATTGAGCTTGTTTTAACCTCATTTACTGCTATAACTAATTGTAATTCATCGGTTTTCTACGATTGAGCGGACAAAGAGCACGCGTTGGCGGGTGAGAATTGTACCCGTCGCCTTACCACTCGATTGAATTGCGAGATCACTATTCATGCCTGAGCATCGTCGAGTCTTGTCTCTATCGCCATTTAACAATGGTGGCACTATCCATTTGAACATGAAGCATCAATTATTTGGCTTTATCACTTCACTACGATGTCGTTTTTCTCTGCGTTATTTTTTAACTCGAAATCAGTGTTCTAACAACTCTAAGATGGGGGCTGCCGTGTGGGTTTTCTATTCTAAAGTTTTTCTATTCTCTTTATTGATCGGTGGAATGCCGCAGCCAGTAAGTGCCGAAGGTAGTGAACAAAAGCTGGCAGATATACGAGTGTTGATCGATGTTTCTGGCAGCATGAAGAAAAATGATCCTCGTAATTTGCGTCGCCCTGCTATGGATTTATTGGTCCAATTATTTCCAGAGGGAAGCAAGGCTGGAATTTGGACCTTTGGTCGTTACGTTAACATGCTAGTGCCGCATCGAGAGGTTACTAGAAAATGGCGTGATCAAGCTGCCAGACAATCTAAGTTGGTGAACTCCGTTGCTCTGCATACAAATATAGGGTTAGCGTTAGAAAAAGCTAATTACGATGCGAACTTAGAGGATTACCCCGAATCATCCAATTATAAAAAAACGGTTATTTTGTTGACTGATGGTGTCGTAGATATTGGCACCGACCCCAATGTCAATGATAAAGAACAAAGTCGAATACTGACGGAGATATTGGCTGCCTATAAAGAAGCTGACGTCACTATCCACACTGTTGCGCTATCGACTAATGCCGACGTTGAGCTGCTTGAAGCCCTGTCGGTAGAAACTGACGGTATTTTTGCAGTGGCAGAAGATGCAGAAGATCTCAATAGGATATTCTTGCGAGCGTTTGACCAATCCTCGCCGGGCGACCGTGTGCCGCTGGAAGACAATCGTTTTCTTATTGACTCAAGTATTGAAGAATTTACTGCCTTGGTATTCAAGAAGGAAGGCAGTGAAGCGACGCAAATAGTTAGTCCGGGGGGGCAAGTTTTTAACGCGAAAACTAATGGCGCAAGTTTACGTTGGTTTAGTAGCGGCGCTTACGACTTGATTACTATACAGCAGCCGGAAGAAGGTGAGTGGAAGATTAACGCAGAGATGGATCCGGAAAATCGAGTGACTGTGATTAGTGATCTGTCGTTAGAAATAGAGCCATTTGGCAATAATATTTATATCGGTGAAACGGTAGAGTTAAACGTTAGTTTGCTAGAAGAGGGCGAACCTGTTACTCGGGATGAGTTTTTAGATCTCTTGGCTGTCGAGGCTGTAGTGAAACGAAGAGGCGTAAAAATATCGCAGCAAGTTTTGCCGAGAAATTTAGATACTCCGGGGGTGTATAAGCACAATTTGGATATGCTGCGCAATGCAGGAAACTACTCATTAAATGTAATTGTCGATGGTAAAACATTTAAACGCGAGCAAAAGATAAAGGTTACTGTTAGAGAGCCCTTTCGGGTTGAGCTGTCTTCGGAGGAAGATAAAGGTGAGTTTTCGTTGCTAGTTATCGCTGAAGATGCCTCACTTTCAGCGGCTGATTTAAAAGTTACGGCGTTAGTTCAATTGCCAGGAGGCGACGAAAAGTTAGTCGTGCTCGATTCCAAGGCAGAAAGGCAATGGATTTACAATGCTTCGGGACAAACTTCAGGAGCTTTTGTTCTTAAGGTTAAAGCGGTTGCGGAGTCTAAGCAGGGCGCCGTTGTTAATTATGACCTCGGCGATCATATGTTGTATTTAGATGTACCAGGTACCCCTGAACCTGTTCCAGAACCGATAGAAGAAGTTATAGCTGAACCTGTTTCAGAACCTGAGCTGGTGACCGAACCCGATCAAGAACCCGCTGCCGAAGAATCGGAAGAGCCTGTAGAAGAAGATACTGTAGAAGAAGTTGAAGAGGAAGTAGTAGATGAAAAAGGCAGTGCTTGGATGCTTTATGCCGCGTTGGTTGTCGGGAATTTATTACTTGTGGTTGGTTTATATTTTGTGTACAAAAAAATGATGGGAGAGGCTCAGCCAAACGCAGAAGAGGGTGACGTCGATGAGAAAGAACCGCCAAAAAAAGAGCCCAAAGCCAAGAAAAAAGAAGAACCGGTAGAGGATGAGGCCGCTGCCGAAGTGGTCGAGCCAGAACCAGAACCAGAACCAGAACCAGAACCAGAACCGGAACCGGAACCAGATGATGAAGTTCCAGCTATTAACTTGGAAGACATGCTTGATGTTGACGAAGCTTCAGCAGATGCATCTCCAGAGCAGATTGTAGAAGAAGATGAAGTCGATATAAGTATTCCTGATTTAGAAGTTGATTCTCAGGAAAATACTGAAGAGGCAGCGAGTTCTAGCGCAGAAGAACCTGAAATGGACTTGGCAGAGTGGGGTTTGGATGCTGAGGATGATTCGGCGGCGGAGACTAACGCAGATTCAGAGGAGGCCTCCAACACAGCAGAGGATGATGTGACTTTGGATTTGGATGGCGAGTTTGATTTGAGTACGGATATTAGTGAGGCGCCCGTCGAAGATAAAAAAAAGAAATAATTTGATTGGCGATGCTTAAATTGTTGTAGCTTAGGCTTTATGTGAGGCTATCTGGTGGTAGATTTCCTTTTGTGCTGAGAGTCGCTATCGAAGCGGGTTAGGTACTCAAGCTTGAGATTTCATGCTTCGATTGGACGTGAGTTGTCGGGGTCGCCTGACAGTTTGCGAGTAGGGTTATTTGCGATCATTTTTGATATCTTTCCCATGTATAGTCACGATGTATAGTTACTATTTATAGCCACTATTTATAGCCACTATTTATAGCCACTATTTATAGATAGCCATATGATAGCCACGATAAATGTCGACTAATAATCAATTTTTTGGTGTTTAGGCTTTTGCATTTTTACATAGCTGATAGCGGATTAGCTCAGCGTTCCTATGCCCCTAGAAGGGTTTTGCGATTGTGTTCAAGACGTTAACTGCTAAATTGCGACCTTATAAGAGACAGCATGAACCTATACCTCATTTGGACCATAAAGCCATTGTCTGGTGTTGCACAGAGCTGTGGTGCACCGGTCAGTTATTTTAATTACAGATATTGGATACCTCATTGTGAACAGTTTTACTAGCACCAAGGAATATATTGCCAGCGACGACTTGGCTACGGCAGTTAATGCGGCTGTTACATTAGAGAAGCCGCTATTAATTAAGGGCGAGCCTGGTACCGGAAAAACCATGTTGGCTGAACAAGTAGCCGATTCATTGGGAATGGAGTTAGTTGAGTGGCATATTAAGTCAACGACCAAAGCACATCAGGGTTTATACGAATACGATGCAGTCTCGCGACTACGTGACTCTCAATTGGGGGATGAAAAAGTTGCTGACATTTCTAACTACATAAAGAAGGGAAAGCTTTGGGAAGCATTCGGCTCCGAAAAACGAGTAGTTCTTCTTATTGATGAGATCGATAAAGCAGACATCGAATTCCCTAACGATTTATTACAAGAACTCGATAAAATGGAGTTTTTTGTTTACGAAACGGGTGAAACAATTAAGGCCATAAACCGCCCCGTTATAATTATTACCAGTAACAACGAAAAAGAACTGCCCGATGCTTTTTTGCGTCGCTGCTTTTTCCACTATATTAACTTTCCTAATCGCGAGACTATGAAAGCAATTATTGATGTACATTACCCGGATATTCAAAAAAGTCTGGTCGACGAGGCTTTAGAAGTATTTTTTGAGTTGCGCGAGATGGCAGGGTTGAAAAAACGACCCTCTACATCTGAGTTAATCGATTGGTTAAAGTTGCTGATGTCCGATGATGTTCCAGACGATGTTTTAGCTCAGCGAGATCAATCGAAGGCAATCCCTCCACTGTATGGTGCTTTGCTTAAGAATGAGCAAGATGTTCACCTTTTAGAGCGACTGGCTTTTATGCATCGTCGCGAAACAGCCAGGTAGTTTTATTTTGATGCCTATCAATCTACTGCGCATAGAAGCTAAACTTTGGTCGTCTGTTAGATCGATCTTTTTATGTGATCAATTAATGGATTTGATCGATGTTACTTAATTACTTCGATACATTACGTCGCTACGGTGTGCCGGTTACTATAATCGAGTACATGGATTTATTGCAGGTATTAAAAGCCCATTTAGTATTTGCCGATCGTGAACAGTTTTATTTTTTGTCGCGCACTGTATTGGTTAAAGATGAAAAACATTTCGACAAATTTGATCGTGCCGTGGATGCTTTTTTTCATGGCTTGGAATCCATGGAAGGTATGCTTGAAGCTTTAATACCCGAGGACTGGATTAGAGATGCTTTTGAAAAGCAGCTGACCGAAGAAGATATTGCTGAATTAAAATCTTTGGGGAGTTTAGAAGAGTTGATCGACGCCTTCAAAGAGCGATTAGCCGAGCAAGAAGAACGGCACGAAGGCGGTGATAAGTGGATCGGCACAGGAGGAACTTCTCCGTTTGGAAACAACGGCTTTCATCCTGAAGGGATTCGCGTTGGCGGTGAGGGAAAAGAAAAAAAAGCGGTTAAAGTTTGGGAAAAGCGAGAATTTAAAAATCTCGATGGAGATGCTACCCTCGGCATTAGAAATATTCAGATTGCGTTGAGGCGCTTAAGAAAATTCGCACGCACGGGTGCTGCTGATCAACTCGACATGGACGACACTATTAGTTCGACGGCAAAAAATGCGGGTTGGCTAGATATTAAAATGGTCCCCGAACGGCATAATGCTGTAAAGGTGCTGATATTTTTTGATATTGGTGGTTCGATGGACTACCACATTGCTGCCTGCGAACAGCTTTTTAGTGCGGTTAGAACCGAGTTTAAGCACTTGGAGTTTTTTTATTTCCATAACTTCCTTTACGAGGCAGTATGGAAAAATAATAAACGTCGAATGCAGCAAGCGACCCCGTTGCACGAAATTCTTAATAAATACGCGCGTGATTATAAAGTAATATTTGTTGGCGATGCTG
>JAJRPK010000178.1 GCA_024280785.1 Gammaproteobacteria bacterium | reverse complement strand
GTCATCAATCCGACGTAAATTAATGTTGTTTGCTTTAGCTCTCTGATGAACAGCTTCCGTGGTAGAACCCGTATTAATGCTAAGGGTGTCAAAAAACTTTGGGTTAGTGCGTTCAAATCCCTTCCGTGCTAAGCCCTCCGCCAACACTGACGTAAGCGACTGAATTTTATTAGCGATCCGTCGAAGCCCGAAAGGGCCGTGATAACACGCGTACATCGACGCAATGACCGCCAGTAAAACCTGCGCGGTACATATGTTAGACGTCGCTTTTTCTCTTCTTATATGTTGCTCACGGGTTTGCAGAGCAAGCCGATAGGCTTTTTTTCCATCGCGATCGATAGAAACGCCTACCAACCGACCGGGTAACGATCGCTGATATTTATTTAATGTCGCCATGTAAGCGGCGTGAGGACCACCAAAGCCAACGGGCACACCAAAACGCTGGGTGTTTCCAACCGCCACATCCGCGCCAATTGCACCCGGAGATTTAAGTAATACAAGCGCCATAATATCCGCAGCCATCACGACTAAGGCTTTTCGTTCGTGGGCGACCTCAATGACGCCTTCAAAATCAGGAATATTTCCAGAACAACCTGGGTACTGTAATAGGATACCAAAGTACTCGCATGATGCAGGCACCGCTAGAGGGTCCCCTACGACGACATCATAACCAGCTGCGCTAGCTCGAGTTTTAACAACCTCTATGGTTTGTGGAAAACAGTCTTGATCGACAAAAAACGTATTCGCTTTATTTTTTGCACAACGCTTAGCAAGGCTCATTGCTTCCGCTGCCGCAGTCCCCTCATCTAACATAGAAGCATTGGCTATATCCAATCCAGATAAATCGCAAATCATGGTTTGAAAGTTTAACAATGCTTCAAGGCGCCCCTGAGAAATTTCCGGTTGATAAGGCGTATAGGCGGTATACCACGCAGGATTTTCGAGAATATTTCGCAAGATAACCGGGGGCGTTACGGTATTGTAATAGCCCTGCCCAATTAACGATCTAAAGGGTAAATTCTTATTCGCCATATCTTTAAGCTCGGCTAAAGCATCTACCTCACTAAGCGCCTCAGGTAGTACTAAGGAATTATCTTGGTAAATACTGGTCGGAACAACATCTCGAATAAAAGACTCCATGGTGGCATAACCCAACTGTTGTAACATAACAGATGTGTCTGTTTCATCCGCAGAGTTTTCAGCGGCGTCCCACGTCAGACCAATATGACGCTGTGCAAATGTTTCAACCGACGTTGCCGGATTGTTTTGCAGTGCGACTTTATCTACACATGAGTCGGATGTTGCTACGGGAGTATCGACAGAAGGAGAGCTCATTCGAAATTTTCGCTACAGTTGATGAAGTTTAATAATGTCTCGACATTACTTACGTACGTATTTATGGGGTTCAAAGGGCATTTTGCTGACAAGCATAGGCCTAGCTTTACCGCGAACCATTGCTTGCACCACGGTGTCCACGTTTGCAAATGATCTTTCGAGATAGCCCATTGCGATCGGTCTATTGAGTCCTGGCGCAAAACCTCCGCTAGTCACCAAGCCAATTTTATTTCCCTCGGAATCTATAATTTCTGCGCCCTCTCTTACGGGCGCCCGACCCTCGACTAAAAATCCCACGCGTTTTTTATCAGGACCTTCGGCTAGCTGAGTGAGAATGTTATCCGCACCGGGAAAACCACCTAATTTGTCGCCGCTTGTTTTTCTAACAGCACTGATACTCCAACCCAGACCGGCTTCAATGGGTGTAATCCCACTATCCATATCGTGACCATAAAGACACAAGCCTGCTTCCAACCTCAATGAATCCCGCGCACCCAAACCTACCCATTGCACTGCAGAGTCTTCGAGAAGAGTTTGAGCAATGCCTGGCGCCGCAATGTTAGGCATAGAAATTTCAAATCCATCTTCACCGGTATAACCTGAACGAGAAATAAAGCACTCTACGCCATTTATAGAAGATTCCAGCCCATGCATAAACGACAGATGGTCGATAGCCGGTTCGACCTTGGACAATACTTTATGGGCCTCTGGCCCCTGTAGTGCTAACAACGCCCAATCGGATCGATAATTCACCTCGGAACGGGCTAAGTGCTGTTGTAAGTATTCCAGGTCTTGCCATTTACAAGCGGCATTAACCACTAACATGAACTGCACATCATCTCGACGGGTAATGATTAAATCGTCTTCTATCCCGCCAGAAGAATTGGTAAACACCGTATAACACTGCTGGTTTATTGCGAGCGCAGCGACATCAACGGGAACAAGTGTTTCCAACTCTGTAGCCGCTTTATCGCCACTGACAAAAATTTGTCCCATATGTGACACATCAAATAATCCCGCCTTTGAACGGGTATGTTTGTGCTCGGCGATAATGCCGTTAGGATACTGCACGGGCATACTGTAATTTGCGAAATCCACCATTTTCGCGCCCGCCGCTACATGCATGGCGTAACAAGCGGTCTGCTGGATTTCTTCGGGAGCCTGATTAGGCGAATGCGGCGTGACCATTGTCTTCATATTCCAAATAGTTCGAAACTAATCTCAGACCAACTTGAGGCTTACTACTTGCAGCTTGCAACCGAGGCACTTGAAAAGAATCCCCTTTATTTCAAGACACATATAAATATATCCCTATAGTTCGACGCTGACATCCGTGCCAGCAACGGTCTTGAAATAAAGGGGATTCTTTTCAAATGCCTTATTTGTAACTATCACCGTTGCAAGGGTTGACGCTATTCTAGCGCGATGAACATATATTTGTTAAATTAATAGATACTATTAATTCATTTGAATATCTTATATGAGAAATTTGTCGATTGACGCCCTTAGAGCATTTGTAACCACAGCTGATGTCGGCAGCGTAACCAACGCTGCCGATCAACTTGGGCGGTCTCAGCCTGCCATTAGTTTACAAATCAAAAAGTTAGAAGAATCTCTTGGTGCCGAACTTTTTGTGCGGCTTAACAGGCGGCTAAAATTATCTGAGGCAGGCCAAACGGTTTATCCAACCGCTAAAGATATTTTAAAGCTTAACGATCAACTTGCCAGCCAATTTCAGCGGCCCGAATTGGCGGGGCAAATCCGCCTTGGTATTCCCAGTGAGTTTGCAACGACGCTGGTACCAAAAATCATTGGCCGATTCGCCCAGTCTTATCCCAACATAACGCTCGAGGTGTTTAGCGATTTAAGCCGTAATTTGATGTCCGAAAACCAGCGAGAGCATTACGATCTTATTTTAGCACTGCACGATAAACCCTCAGCCAAACGACGCGGGCTTATCAGATCAGATAAACTCGTATGGGTAGGTAGCCAGAATCATATGGCTGACCGACAAGACATCCTGCCATTGGTGCTGGCCCAGGATGGCTGTCTTTATCGAAAACGTGTACTGCGCGCACTAGAAAAAATAAAAAGGCCGTGGCACATCATTCACACTAACCCTGATCTGTCGGGTATTCGAGCGGCAATCGAAGAGGGATTGGGCATCACTGTGCTAGCGCTAAGCACTGTTCCCGAAGGTTTGGACGTGTTAACTAAATACCAAAACCAAGCGCTTCCAGAATTGGGTAGCATCGATATCAGCTTGCAATACGAGCAACGTAATGCAACTCCCGCTACCGAGAGATTGGCGGGGTATATTAAATCTAGCTTAAATTAGAATTAAATATATATTGCCTTTTAATTTACTTAACGAAAAAAGCGAAAGCAATCTTTCAATTTGCTTTCGCTTTTTCGGTATTATGTAGATTTTCAGCTATTACACAACATTGTTTAATTGAACCCGCGCCTTAATCGAACGCCTTGATCAATTTCCCCAGCGTTTCTTTTGCATCGCCAAATAACATGCGGGTATTTTCTTTAAAGAATAACGGGTTGTCTATGCCCGCAAACCCTGACGCCATTGAGCGCTTTAATACGAATACCGTTCGAGCCTGATCAACATTAATAATGGGCATACCATAAATAGGGCTGGACTCAATCTCACGCGCCGCAGGGTTAACCACATCGTTAGCACCAATAACAATCGCCACATCAAAAGTATCCATCCGCGGGTTGATCTGGTCCATTTCGAGCAGCAAATCATAGGGAACATCAGCCTCAGCAAGAAGAACATTCATGTGACCAGGCATGCGACCGGCAACAGGGTGAATAGCATAGACCACTTCCGCGTCATTCTTTTCTAGCAATTGCTGTAGTTCTTTAACGACATGCTGAGCTTGAGCAACGGCCATTCCGTAGCCGGGAATAATAACTATGCTCGTGGCAGCTTCCAAAATATAATAAGCATCTTCGGCCGATAACGGTTTAACTTCACCTTGCTCAATAACGGCTGTACTAGTGCTGGAACTAACGGCACCAAAGCCCGAAAATAAGACGTTTGATAACGATCTATTCATCGCTTTGCACATAATATTTGTAAGGATAATTCCACTCGCCCCCACTAATGATCCGGCCACAATTAACAGTGTGTTACCAATCGCAAAACCCGCCGCCGCCGCGGCAATGCCTGAAAAGCTATTAAGCAAAGAGATCACAACTGGCATATCTGCACCGCCAATAGGCAGAACAAACATCACCCCTAAAACTAATGATAGTGCCACTGCCAAATACAACCAGTTTAGATCACTTGGATCCTGAATAAATAACCCGGCACAAACAAGGACAGCAATTAATATCAGGCTGTTAACAACCCGCTGACCCGAATAAACAAAAGGCCTGCCAGAAATCTTCTCGCTTAATTTTCCATATGCCAACACCGACCCGGTGAATGTAAGGCCGCCGATTAATATCGATAAGAAAATTGTCACCAGTGTAAATACTGAGACCGGATTAATTGCCGTTGCCGTCAATAACGCTACCGACAGTGCCGCCCAACCCACCAGTAAACTAGCTAAGCCACCAAAGCCGTTAAACAACGCTACCATCTCAGGCATCGAAGTCATCTCAACCATCCGCGCGATAACCGCACCAATGAGACCGCCTATCACAATCCCTGCCAGAATATACTCATACTCAATAATTTGCTGATCTAACAAGGTAACTACTACGGCGAGAAACATACCACCTGATGAGATCAGGTTTCCTGTACGCGCCGTTGCTGGAGATCCAAGTAACTTGAGCCCTAATATAAATAAAACAGCAGACACAACATAAACTAAATTTATTAGCAATTCTGTATTTTCAGCGCTCATTTAGCATTACCGCCCTGCTTCTTTTTAAACATCGCTAGCATACGATCGGTAACCATATATCCGCCTACTACATTAATCGTTGCTAAAGCTACCGCCGCAGTGCCTAGAATGGTAGCCAGCTCTTGTTCGGCAGAGCCCGCTAAAGCCAGAGCGCCAACTAATGTGATGCCAGAAATAGCATTAGAACCCGACATCAATGGTGTATGTAGTGTTGATGGCACTTTATTGATGAGTTCAAAGCCAAGAAAAATAGCCAGAACAAAGATGAACATTAGAAAAACGATTTCCATAATTATTTACCGCCCGAACGAATGTTAGCAATGGTTTCATTGACAATGTTATTGTCGTGGGTGATGACGCAGCCAATCAAATCATTCTCAAAATCCAAAACCACTTTTTTAGCTTCTTTATCCCAAAACTCATCGACCAAGTTAAATAGGTTGCTTGAATACATCTGTGAAGCATCACGAGCAACAGCGTTAGGCCAGTTACCCGTTCCAACAATTTTGACCCCGTTGACTTCAACAACTTTTCCGGGCTCGGAGCCCTCAACATTGCCGCCCGTTTCCGCCGCCATATCAATCACTACACTGCCAGGCTTCATTCCTGCAACAAATTCTTTAGGCACGATAACAGGAGGCTTGCGGCCAAATACCTGAGCGGTGGTAATAACAATATCGGAATTAGCAATAATCTCTTTCTGCGCATCGCGCTGTAACTGAATTTGTTCGGGCGTTAGCTCTTTAGCATAACCCTCTTTAGTCGAACCGGTTTCCCCCAAATCTATTTCGAGAAACTTGGCGCCGACAGAGCGTACTTGTTCGGCAACCTCTGAACGAGTATCAAAAGCAGTAACTTGCGCACCAAGGCGTTTAGCTGTCGCGATTGCCTGGAGCCCTGCGACACCCGCACCAATAATAAATACCTTCGCCGGTTTCAACGTACCCGCTGGAGTCATCATCATAGGAAGTATCGACGGCAAGTAATTCACCGCAATCAGCACCATCACATAACCCGCCAAATTAGCCTGCGAACTCAAGGCATCCATTTTTTGGGATCGAGTCGTACGTGGAATCATTTCCATACTGATTGCACTAATGTTTTTAGCTTTTAGCGCATCAATTAATTCATGTTCGTTAAAAGGGTCGAGAAAGCTAACATGTATGCTTCCGGCTTTTAACAAGTCGACATCAGCCAGGTCAGGCTTGCGAACCCGCAAAACCATATCGGCAGAACCAAGCAGTTCCACGCGGTCCGCAACAATAGAGGCGCCGGCACTCGCGTATTCGCTATCTGTGTATCCAGCGGCTAAACCTGCACCTGCTTCAACACTAATGTCAGCACCCATACGGGCAAGCTTTTTAACCGAATCGGGAACTAAAGGCGCCCGACGCTCGCCTTCGGCCGTTTCTTTGGGAATAGCTATTAACATAGGAAAGCTTCAATAAGTTAATGGAATGATTGCAACGCCAAAATCCTGCACCGCGCGCTCCTACCCTGTAACCCAGCAACTCGAACCCGTAACTGAACCACGGATATCTGCTATCAGCTAATGTAGAAACGCACAGCATTATGCCAATCTCATCAAATAAGACCAGCATAAGCACCAAAATGGCCGCGTATGGTATACGTCAGAAGTCACCATGGCCAATAGCCAATGGCGTCATAAAAAATACATTGACTAGAATCAATAGCTTAGCTACAAATATACAGTGAAGGCATAGGTCATATAGTTACAAGTGATAAGTGCCGCCATTCGCGTCTGGATGATCGTGAAGGCAGCCCTGCTTATGCACAGCTTATTATTAGTATTAAATGAGCTATTGTAACTATGAAACCGGTGAATTTCGCCGGTCATTCTTGCGCCGGTCTTCTCCACTACTGCTATTATCGGTGCCCGTGTCTTGTTTTCTGCGATCAGACCCTTCACGCTCTTCCAAGGCTTCGTCTATTTGCTCAAATAACGCAACATCCAGCTTTTCTTCGTCACCCATTTCAATACTCTCTCACTGAACTATTCATCAAACTGCTTACACATAAAGTTTAGACCAGTTTGAAATCTTTGTAGCAAGAAACCATAAAAATTACTCAGGGTCTCTGTATAGGACAAAAAGGTATTGACCAAGTAATCACTTTGCTACACGTAGCACGGGGGCATCAGCCAATTCACATCGATTTCTGCCACCTTTTTTAGCCGCATACATCGCATTATCAGCACGAGCAAATAAAGCTTCTGCATCTTCATCGATGCCAACCTCTGCCACGCCAAAGGACACAGTGATTTTTAGCGGTTGCTCTTTGTGGTGAAAGGGGCACGCTGCAATCTGCTCACAAATATGATTCATTGCAACGATCGCAGCCTCGGCATCGGACTCAGGCAATATAATGACAAACTCTTCACCACCATAGCGAGCAATAAAATCTGTATTACGCAATCGTGCACGCATTGTACCAGCCAACAACTTTAAAACCTTATCGCCCGCTAAATGCCCAAAGGTATCATTAATTCGTTTGAAATCATCGACATCAGCGACCACCAAACAAAATTGACGGGAATAACGTTGACAACGCTCTAGCTCCATCTCAATGCGGCGATCATAAGCCGCACGGTTTGGAAGGCAGGTTAAACCGTCAATTTCGCTACGCCGCTGCTGGACCTCTATTTCTTCTTGTGCGCATTGTGCTTCGTACTCTAACTCAGATACTTTAGATCGCAACGTCTGCAGCTCTTGTTCGTATCCGCACTGTGACTCTATGCGAGTTTCCTTGTAGCGGTCAAGTTGTTCAAACACGTTTTCAAGATGGCTCTTCACCGAATCTTTAAGCCCGGCAACTGTTTGAGCTTGCCCCAACTCATCTTCAAACTCGTCGATTCCGACACGTAGTACTTGATCAAATTCTTCACCGGTTGCAAAGAAGTTCTGTGTCAATTGATCAATCTGATTCACACCACCATTGACGTTGCTCAGGCGAGCATTCAAAGCCTCTAAGAACTGTTCAAACTCTTGTTGATCGTTATTCAATGCGGCGAGAACTACAATGCTCAATTGCTCTAATAGAGCCGCCAGCTCGTACCAATTTAAGCCAGCAACCAAAATATGCCGCATTCGATCCAGCGCCTCTGAGGCATTTTCTGGCGGCCGAATTTGCACCACCATATCAGTCAAAATACCCTCTATTGCTTCTGCCACCGTTGAAAAGGCCGGCAAGCCCTGTAAGTGGCCATCGTCAATCTCCATTTCCGCATCATCTGCATTGAGGTTCACATCTGACGCGGGTCGTGTTGACACAGCATACTTCACCGCCAAGTCGTTCTTGGCAACAAGACCATCTAAAACTTTCTTTTGTAAGCGAGAATAGCGGGTGGGCAGAAGCTCCTGCTCTGCGGGGCTGGCAATAACCCTGCGCGCAGAGCGAATGAATTCGGAAAGTTCTTTTTTAATGTCGGCAGGAGGGCTTAATAACAATAATTGGGCAACACAGTTGCTAAAACCCATGATTAATTTTTCAGCCCGTCCACGTCGTAAGGCGCCTATCGTCCCTGCAGAGGTAGCAAGCTGATTGATAACGGCAGGACTAGGACCTCCCTGCCGCATTTCTACCCGTAATTCACTAATAATCTTATCGAGATTATTATCTTGGCCCTCAGCAATGTTTGCCAAGTGCTCTACAGCTCCACTAAAGGACTTTCGAGTTTGCATTAACAAACGCTTTTGTTCCCGCATTTTAGAGGTCAATTGATCTAACTCTCCATGCGGTTTTTTTGGTGTCGACATTTACCGGTTTTTCTCATTAGAATAGCAAAAGATCAAACAAGATCATTCATGTTTGTTACGACCGAGTTAAAAGATATATCTAACAACGGCAGAAGTAAGTATAGAAGCCATTTGCTGATAAAGCGGGCGAAAAAAAAGCTTCCTTAAAAGAAAGCTTTTTAACTGTGACCTACTTATCATTCTGCAATAACTAGTTAATTAACAACTACTTAGCTAACCAAAATTGATTTATTGAGCATTGCGTTCCAAGTCAATCAAATAATCTACCACCGCCAACATCCCGGCTTGACTTCCCCCCATCCGACCAGTGATTCGATACTTTCCATTGACCACTATTTCCGGCGTTCCTTGAACCTGATAATTCTTTTTAGCGCGAGTTTCCGCCTTCGAGACCTTACTCATAGTGCCAAACGCATTAAATGCTCGGGTGTAGTCTTTTTCACTGACACCATAACGGGCAAATATCTCTGCAAATTTTCTCTGATCGACCATTGCAGGGGACTTAGCCAGCAGCGTAAAGATGTCGTGATGAATTTCTTCGGGAACGTCCAGTGCTTGGGTAGCATAGTAAACATTCGCGTGGTTTCGCATCACATCGCGCCAAATCGCGGGCGTTCTAGCAAAAACCACGTCTTCAGCGATTCCGGCTCTCCACGCTTCAAGTAACGATTCAAATGCAAAACAATGGCTGCAGCCATACCAAAAAATCTCCATTACCTCTATTTTGTCAGCACCGGAAATTTTTTTCGGATTAAGCAAAACTTCGTAGTGTTCACCCTCTACATATTTTTTGAGAGGCGCAACTTTGACCACTTTACTATCCCGATGCTCCGTCATAACCTCGGCCGTAGAGCTAACAACGGTTGATTCGCCGCTCTCAGCACAAGCATGCTGGGTTAATGCCAACACCGGCATTAATAAAGTAAGAACTAACCAACGGCGCAACATTTTCATTAGTGACAACCTTCTATATATAATTTTAAAAATCGCTATATTTAATCAGATAATAACCGTTAACCGATAGAGCCAAGCCCCATTCAAGCAAACAGTCTCAATTACTTTCTTAAACCCGCAATATAACTAGCCACCGCTTTGATTTCGTTCTCATTCATTCGTTCCGCAATATCTCGCATGATCCGGCCATCGCCATCATTGGTTCGCTCACCAACAGAAAACTGACGCAATTGCTGGGCAATATAATCAGCATGTTGACCTGCTATTAACGGGAAGCCAGCTGGGGCATTACCCGCTCCGGCAGGGCCATGGCAACCCGTACAAGCCGAGATCTTACGCTCATGGTTGCCGTTTCGATAAATCTCTTTACCGAGTTCTACCCAGTTTTCTTCAGCTGAGCTTTTGGTTTGGACCTGGCTGGCAAAATAGGCAGCAATATCAGCTAAATCCTGATCGTTAAATTGATCTAACTGCCCTACCATTAGCGGCACTTGGCGATGGCCTTGCTGAATATCTACCAATTGTTTTAACAGGTATTTTTCGCCCTGACCCGCCAACTTGGGGTTAGCTGAAATCAGGCTATTCCCATCATTTCCGTGGCAAGCGCCGCAAGCACTTACCTTGCCTTTACCCGCATTAGCATCACCGACTGCAAAAGCTACATTGGCTAAAGATGCACCCAAAATGGCAAGAATGAACACAGTAGTAATAGGCTTCATGTGGTTTTCCAGAATTTAGCTAGTTGGATAAAGATTAGGGTGCGACTATAGCGCCAACACCATTTAGTCTAAAAATCGGCAGGATTTTAACACTGTCACCGCTCGCTTAGTCCAGTTTTTGCTGTGCATATTGTTACTAAACAGAGATAACTTTAGGCGAGCAGGGCTGACTTAGCCAATTCTCATCCGCTTAAGGGCAATAGCTCGACC
>JAJRPK010000177.1 GCA_024280785.1 Gammaproteobacteria bacterium | reverse complement strand
CCTGCTGTAAAGAAAAGTGTAATAAGTAGTGTAATGAGAAATGTAATAAAAAATTGAGAATAAGACTGTTTATATATGTAGTGGCAATTTTACGCGTTTTGCAGCCACACACACTACTTACCTCTGGCTAAAGTCGCCGATAAGGGCTTGTGGAATTCTATCAACGTGGCCGATGGTTTGTTTTTCTACGAAACCCCCTCTAATGATTACCCGTACACTGAAGATGGCTCCAGATTTTGGCATGGTGGCACCCATTTTCCCGATCCCTTTATAGCCGTTGGTATGATGGCTGCGGTCACTGAGCGCATTCAGTTTTTTACCAATATCTTTAAGCTGCCTGTACGCAACCCTTATTTAGTGGCGAAAGAAACAGCTACATTGGCCTGCATGAGTGATCAGCGCTTTGCTCTGGGGGTAGGTTTAAGCCCGTGGCAAGATGACTTTAGCCTCTGCGGCCAACCCTGGAAAAACAGGGGTCCCCGCTGCGAAGAAATGATTGAAGTCATCCGTAAACTTCACGAAGGAAAAATGGTCGCGCACGAAGGTAAATACTTTCAATTTGAACCGATGCAAATAGCCCCCGCGCCAAAAGAAAACATCATGCCCATCTACATTGGCGGCCTTGCTACTCCGGTACTTAAACGAGCGGCTCGTGTTGCCGATGGCTGGCTCTCTGTTAACGCACCAGAGGATAAACTCGTTGGGCATATAACCGACATTAAGAATTACCTAAATGAATACGGTCGGGATCCGAACGATTTCGAGATTATTGTTATGGCAACCGACATTGCCGATTTAGATGGCTACAAGCGTATGCAAGACATGGGGGTAACCGAAGCGGTCGTCATGCCTCAGTTTTTTTATCCCGGAAATCCAAGTGACCTGGATAATAAATTAGATGCCACCAAGCGTTTTTCTGACGAGGTGATTGCTCAATTTGTTTAATGTGCAATGAGTTGCACCGTCATTGATCAAGCGAGTGACAGCTGACTTCGACATAGACGAGAGTCTTTCCTTGTTCCTTTACCCAGCGGGTCATCTGCACTCGCTGTTCACCGTATTTATTATCCATTATTTCATTAGCCGCTTGCGACAAGTGATCGTCCGTCTCATCGAGTATCCGCGCAGAACCGTTTATCCACTGCCCTGTCACCTCACCCGTTTCGGTACATATGGCAACTTTTACTTGTGGGTTGTTTCGAATACGAAAAACCTTTGCCGAGTCAATGATAGTCCGAAAATATGTTTTTTCGTTAGACACGCAAAACCAGACTGCCGTCGTTGCGCTATCACCCGACCGTTTGTAGGATGCGATAGCAATGTGCATCTCGCTTTCTAAGGCACTAATGGCCCGAGTAACTAAATCACTAAGAATATTGACCTCCTGTTAGTGGTCATAACAAAAAATATGTAATGTTCTCGTTCCTTATTTTTCGGAGAGTGCTTTATCACTTGTTAAGTACACACTTATTCATTGCTGTGCAAGCTGGTGTTTAGCCCGCCCCAGCGTGAAGAATCTGTTTCCAAAGCTTCGACTACACCAGTTTGACTATTTCTACGAAAGAGTAAGCCAGATTTCCCAGATAATTCTCTTGCAGGTACCACTTCGCCATCTGGCGTTTTAACTTTAGTGCCCGCTGTAACGTATAAACCTGCTTCAACAATACATTCATCGCCAAGAGATATGCCAATACCGGCATTAGCACCGATTAAGCTTCTTTCGCCGATTGAGTTGACCTGCTTACCCCCACCAGAAAGAGTACCCATAATTGAGGCACCTGCTCCAACGTCAGAATTTTTCCCCACAATGACCCCCGGCGTTACCCTCCCTTCAATCATAGATTTACCAAGAGTGCCTGCGTTAAAATTAACAAAACCCTCATGCATGACAGTTGTTCCAGGCGCTAAATGAGCACCTAGCCTTACTCTATCAGCATCCCCGATTCTCACACCATCAGGGACTACATAATCTGTCATGCGTGGGAATTTATCGATGGACGTAATAACCAGATGGTGGTTTTCTTGTGAAATAAGATCTCGCAACTCTTCGACTTTCGAGGGCAATACGGGGCCTGCCGAAGTCCATGCGACATTTGTAAGAAGAGGAAATATTCCTTCTAAATTTAGTTCGTTTGGTTTAACCACACATTCAGATAACAAGTGCAGCCGCAAATAAGCGTCTTCTGTTGACTGTGGCGGAAAATCCAACGACTCAATTTCTAATGTAATAAAGTCGCTCGTAACTATACCTACTTTTTCTGCAAGACAGCTTCTTTTCAATTCTTTCGAAGACCGAGGAAACCATACATCAATTGTCTTACCACTTTCTGAATCTAGATATCTATGCCCGATGCGACTAATTTTCATTTCTCTATCCCTTCAGAATACTACTGAGTGCATGACATTTTCATTAAGAGCTTGAAGTATCGCCACTTCCGTGAACACCTTTATCAAGCGCAGTGGACTTACCTGCCCTTTTAGATTTTCCTATGCCATGCCCACATAATTCTCATGACTTTGAATACGATTTATCCATATTTGGATTGCTGAATATTCGGACAAATCAAAGCCTCCGTCGTTTGCTACATGTGTATAGCCATAAAGTGAAATATCAGAAATTGATATCCGGCTACTTACAAGATAATCCGTTTTCGATAGCTGACCTTCCATTACTTTGAGAGCTTTATGCCCCCCTGCTTGCTTTGACTTATATTCATCTTTTCTGTCATCGGGCAAGCCTAGATATTTTGAAATAAACCGAGCAACGGCAATATATGGCTCATGGCTATACTGTTCGAAGAATTGCCATTGTAAAATCTTTGCCTTTTCAAAGGCATCTTCTGAAGAGAGGTCACTCCCTTCAGATAGATAATTCAAAATAGCATTTGACTCCGAGATGCAGCGCCCATCATCCAATTCTAGCAAAGGTATCTTTCCGTTTGGATTCTTTTCCAAAAACTCCTTAGTTTGAGTTTCATTGGCTAAAATATCTACCTCAATCCATTCATGATCAATGTCAAGAATGGATGTCAGGAGCTTTACTTTGTAACAGTTCCCAGACTGAATATCTCCATAAATTTTCATTTAACTCTCCTAAGAAATGTAAAGCCAACAACAACGAGCTAGCGTTAGTGAGTCCGATTACCTGTTTTTGTTATGCATTAGCGATCAGCTCCTGCGTAGATCCACATAGGCTCTGTTTTGCCCGCACGCTCAAAACCTAAAGTTTTATAAAATTGAATTGCCTCTCCATCGGCGGTAAACATCTGCTGATGAAAACCACCATATTTTTCCTGCATAGCTACCATCATCTTTCTGCCAATACCATTGCCATGATGAGAAGGATGAACGAGCATGTGTGGGTAGTAAACGACTAGATGACCATCTGAAATAGCATTACCTATACCTACAAGTTTTCCCGACAGGCGGGCGGTAACTAAAGTATGAGAATTGTTTAGTGCCGCCAAAAGCTCTTTTGGTTTCTCAGCTGAAGACCATTCATTAGCCTTATAAACTTCGACCACCTCATTTTCCGAGATAGAATCAGTAATACTTATTTTGACTTCCATGCATTTCTCGATTATTGAAGTGCGCAGCCCCTTTAGTTGCGGGAAATTACGGAGCCGAAAGCGCAGTAATTTATCCGTAACCTAAACTTGTTATACGATTCAACTATTGATGATCCGTTCATACTCTTCTTTGGCATCTTAATCTATTTTAACCTTAGTTGGTTCTACCCAGTGCGTATTGGAACCACGCTTTTTTATACCTGAAATCCAATACTCCTCGCCAGTGTCTTCGTCAAAGTAATTCCTCTCCGGTTAGAAAACTTGCAAAGTTTCTCTAATAATAGGGGCAACCTAACAAGGTTGTAGTGTTTCACTTTTCCCCGCTTATCAAACTTGTATGGTTGCGCCTGACTCATTGCGATCTACCTTACCAATTTCAAACTGCCGGTGATTGAGTTTATTTCATTTTCTTCCGCGGGGCCAATACCTATACAAGTTATGGTTCCTGCTTTCACAATTGTTTTACCTGCGTCTTTGATAATGTGTGTTGGTAGATTTATCGCGGAGGCTTTATTGTAAATCGCAAGAAGTTCCTCTTCAGAGTTAGTAGCCAAAACGACCTTAGGCATGCCGGCACTCAACCATTCTTGTTGAGAGCCTACATCCGATTTTAGTAAACTAGCAACCGATGCGTGTGCAACTTGAGCTGCTAATTTACCACGAGGTAAACTGAGCGATTCATTTACGACAATAACCTGTTTCATACTCATGGGCTAAACCACATATCAGTATGTTTGTTAAAACTTAGCACTTTGAACCACCCCATCGAAGTTAACACATTCATTAACACGCTGCTTTTGAACACTTGAGAGCTCTGCAATACTTGTGTATTTATATTCTGAATGCTCCTCACTAAGAATAATATCTGAAGACTTTAATTCAACTCGAAATATAAAAGCTTGTGATTCATATTCAGAATGATAATAAACACCACTTAGATATTTTACTTCAACTTTTAATCCCAACTCTTCATAACATTCACGTAGCAAAGCATCATGTATGGTTTCTCCTGGTTCCAAAGCTCCGCCGGGCAATCCCCAAACTTTAGAGCCATAAGTCGCTTTTAGGAGAAGAACTTCATTCTCTTTATTTATAATAACCGCATGGCTACTCAATCTATATTTATCGTTATAGGCCATCAGTTACCTTAAACACATAGAACGCCCGCAGCACGAGAAAAATTGGGGCGAAGCGAAAATTTCATCTCAGCAGCTGAGCTTGTATGTTCATCTGCTTTTGTAAAAAATAACTCGTATGCCCTGATGGCATGTTCGGTAATTCACCGAAAATTGAATAACCTGATTTAAGATAAAAATCTAGTGCTTGAAAGGTTGTTGTTTCCAAGCGAATATTGGAAATACCTTTTGATAAAGTATATTGCTCAAGATTTGCTAGAAGCTTTGAACCCCAGCCATCTTTACGAATAGTATCATCAATCCAAAGACCTTGAATATGCATCCAGTTCCAGTTAATTTCCCCGAGGATTCCGCCCACAACAACCCCGGATTCTGTTTTAACGAATGAGGATATTTTGTCTCTGAAGACCGGCCCCGTAAACGATTCATTATAATTTGTAAGGCCCAGTTTTAATGCTTCGAAATCTTTATCTTCGGGCGGTAAAGGCTTTGTTATTTCCATACGTTTCGATGAGCTCCATTTGGCATATAACACCTCTGTATAGAACATTTACTGCATAGTGGAAGCTCTAGATAAGGTGGCAGAGCCACCCCAAAATACAACGAAGCAGTAAATGTCCCTATAACAGATTTATTAGGGGTTTTTATTTACAAATCTCGTAAGGTCAGAAAGGCGATGAATTTGATTGCCATTTTCACGGAAATTTGAAGGGTCTAACCATTTTTCAAAAGCGCTTTTTAGCGTAGGCCATTCAGTATCAATAATTGAAAACCATGCAGTGTCTCTATTGCGACCCTTAACGACCGCATCTTGCCTAAATACCCCTTCAGGTGAAAACCCGAGACGCGTGGCTGCATTACAGGACGCTGTATTTAAAGCGTCACATTTCCATTCACAGCGCCGATACCCCAAATTAAAAACCTGCTGTATCATTAAAAACATCGCCTCAGTGGCTTCTACAGTTCCTTGCAATAGTGGCGAAAAGCACAAATGTCCTATTTCAACCGAGCCATACTGTTGAGAAATTCTAAGGTAGCTCGCCACCCCTAAAGCTTTATTCTTCTCATCGTGAATGATGGCGTAAAACTGCGGATCAGGTTTGCTACTCATTATTTCTATCCAATGAAGATATTCATCGAATGAATTGAATGGGCCATATCGTAAGTAGGTCCAGAGCTTAGCTTCAGAATCTTGTTTGTTGGCTGCAAATAATTCTTCCGCATGCGTATTCGAATCGAGGGGTTCCAACCGACAGTAATTCCCATCGATTGGCTTATTCGGAGGAAAACTAACACCCTTCCAGTCTCGAATAGAGCAGCCTACTATCTGCCCGAACTTATTTTTCATCATAAATTACACTTGGTATTCATTCTAATCCCTAACGCTCGCAGCTGCGGAAACCGGGGGGGTTTAGGAGCGAAGCGACGTCCCGGTTTTCCGTCAGCCTGCGCTTGTTAATGTGTTGAACCTCACCCAGGAATAAATGTGACCACCTCAAAATGATTATTGTCAGCGTCTCTGATAAAACATGCGTAGTATGATTCGTGATACTCGGGACGAAACCCCGGCGCCCCACTAGATGTTGCTCCAAGACGCATTGCCAGTGAGTAGAACTCATCTATCACCTCAACACTTGGCGCGCGAAGACAGACGTGGCAACCATTATCCTCCTCGGGGCTGACTAACTCCGGTTTATAGTTTAGCCAAAACTCGGGGTAGCTTTTACCAAATCCGACCGTGCCAGCACGCTCAATCAGTTTCTGCGATCCAAGAATGCCAAGGACCTCTGTGTAGAAGGCGGTTGCTTTAGATAAGTCTCTTACTCCCACTGAAACATGATCAATCATGGTCGATGGCAACTCCGCTGCTTAATATTTCGTGGCACATTAACAGTTAAATCAAAGGACTCATTCCACTTATCACCCTTTCCCCTGTACCAAGAAGGAGACGTGCTACACGTTGATTTCATAGTTAAGTTTAATTTCATCACCATGCATACCACGAAACCCCCAATTACATGCTGGGCTTTCATAGATACATATTTCTAGATCCATATATTCGGTGCCTATACTCTCTTTTATTCTATCGACCAGAAAGCGAATAAGCCTTTTCTTTGTTTCAGGAGATCGACCTTCCATCATAGTAATTTCAATAATAGTATAAGCATCGGTTCTACCATCGGGCATAAAGAAATTCCCCTTCTCCATTGGAAAAAACCTATGTGCTCTTTTATCTACTGGCATTCCAAGAGCATCCATGACGCACTCATGTATCACCGCTGATAGCTTTTCCCTAATTGGAATTAACTCTTTATCAACTCCATATATTTTAACTTGTGCCATTCTCTTTCCTAAGTTAAATATTCTCAGCACCCGTTCATCCAATGCTTGCCTTTGCTAGCTTTCTGCCAACATCTGTAACAATGCTGGTGAATTATGGTCTTCGGCATACTTGGGTAGCTCGTCATTTATGTCAACCCACGATGCACGCGATTCATAGTATTTGTGAAATTCAATTTTTTTACTTGGATCTTCACTAAATGTCCCGCATGGCAGGAGTACGCCTAAACCTGATTTTACTGAGACGCCGTAAATCCATGCGTGGCAATGCTTACAGTAATACTGACGAAAATCATCACGCCCTGTGCTAGTTAAACATGCTTCGCCATCACTCAAATGGAAATCTTTTAAACGCGCAATTGCCAATGTAGAAAATGATGAACCACTAGACTTTCTGCACTTAGAACAGTGGCAGCAATACATAGTGACTATATCGCCATTCAAATGATATTTAACCTTCCCGCAGCTGCATTCGCCAGTCATTACATGTTCATCCTAAAAAAAAACGCCGCCAACATACGGAGGTCTGCTGGACTGGCTTTGTTAAGCATGTGCTGCTTGTAGCTTCTCAAGTTTAGATTTAACCCCATGCCACTCACTTTGAATTATGCTGTAGATAGCACTGTCACGTATGGCGCCATCGTGCATCTGCATATCGCTACGCAAAACCCCCTCACGATTGGCTCCAATTCGCTCGATTGCTCTTAGAGACTTCTCGTTGCGAACATCTATACTGAAGCCTACCCGACGACAACCTAGAACTTCAAAAGCATTGGCTAACAAGAGCTGCTTGACCTCTGTATTTACACCGCTTCGTTGATAGTTACTCATTATCCAGCTACCACCTATCTCAAGCTTGGAATGTTGGTGATCTATGTGCCAATAACCAGAGCCTCCAATGATATTGCCAGATTCAATGTGCCTTACCAATTCTTCCTTTATCTATGGCCATTATTTTTACTTAATTTAATACTGGATTGAATGCATAACGCTTCGTATGACCTTTCCACTAAAATGGGGGAACTACTGCGTCCATTTTATTGCCTTGTTACATGCTTTTTGCTATACTATGTAACACATTGTGTGACAATATATGCCATTATGGTGATTTTATGAAGAATGACATGTTAAGTACCCGGATTGATCATGATACAAAGTTAGCATTCACTCACGTATGTGAAGAGGTGGGTTTAAGCCCTTCACAAGCAATTAAACTTTTTGCTAAAGCTGTAATTAATTATGGTGGAATACCTTTTGAATTAAAAGCTAAACAGCCTAATGCTTTAACAGCTAAAGCTATTGAAGAATTAGAAGCCGGGAAAGGTAGCAAAGTTGATACCGTCGACGAGCTTTTTAATGACTTTGGTATTGGCGAATTAAAGAATGCTTAAACTCGAATATGCTACTCAGTTTAAAAAGGATTTCAAAAAAGTGGCTAAGTTACCAATATCAGATGTGGTTGAATTTGGTTACGTAATTAAACAACTTCAATTGGGTAATATACTGCCAGAGAAATATGTAGATCACCCTTTATCTGGAAATTGGGTTGATTACAGAGATTGCCACATTAAACCAGATCTGGTTTTGATATATAAAATTGATACTAACACTTTGAAGCTAGCTAGGATTGGTAGCCATAGCGAACTTTTCAATTAGAGGGATAGAGTTAAGTCGAATAAATAAACTTCAGACAAAGTGAGCCATTGCCGAAGAGGTCACAAATCCCTTTCCCCTGATCATATCCCGACACTCTATAAATATCAAAGCCTTAGCTCAGCCTTTTTGGTACAAGGGAACAAGGGCTGCTGGACAGGTCTTGTTGGACCACACTTCGGAACATGATATTTTTAAACGGGTCATTCTGCTGAGAACCTTGATTCTTTATCTACCGTACAAACTTGGACTATATATTCTGAATAAAGATGTTCACGCCCTCTCGCTTTCGCAGCTATGTGCTCCTCATTGAGTGCCCAGTTGCGCTGGGATTTCTCGTCTTCGAACTCCACCAAACTGAGACGTTCGCCATCGTCAGCCACATATGAT
>JAJRPK010000176.1 GCA_024280785.1 Gammaproteobacteria bacterium | reverse complement strand
GATACTACGGATCGTGCGGCGGTGGGTTCATTGATCACTATGCCCAAATATGTCGATGTTATTATACCTAGAGGTGGTAAGGGGCTAATTGAAAGGATAAGCCGAGATGCTAAAGTGACAGTCATAAAACATCTTGATGGTAATTGTCATGTTTATATTGACGATAGTGCCGACGAAGCGATGGCAATTAGTATCGCGGTTAATGCGAAAACTCAGCGTTATGGAACATGTAATACGGCCGAGACCTTACTGGTTGCTCAAGCTCAAGCGGCTTCTTTGTTGCCAAAGTTGGCTAAAGCTTATTCCGTCCATGGTGTTGAATGGCGTGCCTGTGAAAAGACACAAAGCTATCTTCAGCAAGCCGGTGTTACCGGGCTTTCAGTTCAGCAAGCTACAGAAGATGATTGGTACGAAGAATATCTGGCGCCGATTTTGGCGGTAAAAGTTGTGACAGGAATCGATGAGGCTATTGATCATATCGATCATTACAGCTCACAGCATACTGAAACTATTATTACTCAGGATTATGCTAGCAGCATGCGTTTTATCCGAGAGGTTGATTCCAGTTCAGTGATTATTAATGCCTCTACTCGATTTGCCGATGGCTTCGAGTATGGTTTAGGCGCCGAAATTGGTATTTCAACAGACAAAATTCACGCGCGGGGACCGGTTGGCTTAGAAGGGCTTACCTCTGAAAAGTTTGTTGTTTTCGGCAGTGGCCAAATTCGACGTTAGAGTGAAATGGCACTTACTTAAGTGGCAGTGTTTTAGCTTCGATCTGCGTAAGACCGGTACTTATCCCCAGAAAAAGCGCGGTAAATACGTCCATGTAGCTCATCTGTGGCATCCATGCCACAGATGTTTTTATGGGGATAAACACCGGTCTTACGCTTAAGTAAGTGTCATTCGCGTTAGAGTGTGATCTTTTTATTTGAGTGAGTGAAGGCGTGGACAGGCAATGCAAAGCCAAGCAACACAATGAGTAGGTCAGAGAATGGCGAAGTCAAGCAACAATGGATAAGCCCACGCGGCTTGGCATATTTGGAGGTACATTTGACCCTGTCCATCGTGGCCATATTGCCTTGGCAGAAGAGTTAGTAACGGTTTTATCGCTGGATGCCATGTACCTCATGCCCTGCCAGCTGCATCCCCACCTTAAGCAACCCTGTGCGACACCAGAGCAAAGGTTAGCGATGTTAGATTTGGCTGTGGCTGATAATAACCGATTGGGTATTGACGATAGAGAACTCAGGCGGTCTGGGCTCTCTTATATGGTCGATAGTTTAACTGACATACGGTTAGAGCAAGGTGATAGTGCGATAATTTGTTGTGTGCTCGGTTCAGATGCGTTTGCGGATTTTCACCATTGGCATCGTTGGCAGGTGATACTGGAACTTGCAAATCTTGTCGTGATGAACCGAGCTGGCCAGCCCTTATGTCAGCCTTGTGCAGAGCCTTTATTGCAGGCACTGATAGATCAATCGATCAGTGAGCTAAATAGCCCTGCTGGAGAGGTTATGGTTGTTGAATTAAGCCCGTATAATATTTCATCGACGGCGATAAGAAATCAGTTGTCCCGTGCAAATTCAAAATCTGGCGCTGAGACGAGTGGCCTGAAAGCTAGTGATTTGCCGCGAGGGGTTTTAGATTTTATTCAAAAACATCAGCTATATTGAAAATTTAATTGATCATTACATTGAACATTCTTGTTTTTAAAATGAGATACTACCGAGGCCTTTGAAAAGAGTCCCCTTTATTTCAAGACACACATAAATATGTCCCTATAGTTCGACACTGGCATCCCTGCCAGCAACGGTCTTGAAATAAAGGGGATTCTTTTCGAAGGCCTTATCAGTAACAACTACTTTAACAGTGAGCCTCCAAATAATTGTGAAAAAAGAATCGTTAAAAGATATTGTCCAAGCAGCGCTTGAAGACATGAAAGCCAGTGATGTCGCTCTGCTTTCTGTTGGTGAAATGACCAGCGTGACAGATTGGATGTTTGTCGCCAGCGGAACCTCGAACCGTCATGTTAAATCATTGGCAGAAAATGTTGCGGTAGAGGCGAAAAAAAGAGGTTATAAACCGCTGGGCATAGAGGGCGGTGATACGGGCGAGTGGGTGTTAGTCGATTTTGGCGATATTATTGTCCACGTTATGTTGCCAGCAACGCGAGCTTTTTACGATTTGGAAAGCTTGTGGACGATTAAGCCTGAACAGTAATTTATGGCAATCATGTCCGTATAAATAGAACGTTGTCGCTGAAAGAATGCCTGCTACTATCATTGTTCTCAGCGTCTAATTCAAAAAACTAAAGGCGTCATCATATTAATGTGGTCTTTATTTAACTTTTTAGTTGTTTTTGTTGATTTATGTTATGCGTATTAGCATCGTTGCAGCAGGCACTAAAATGCCAAATTGGGTTGTTGATCCTTGCAACGATTATTTACGACGAATGCCCGCAGAGTGCAAGGTTTCGTTTGTTGAAGTGGCGCTTGAAAAACGCAGTAAGAGTCAATCGTTAGCTATTGTAAAAAAACGTGAGACCCTTCGGTTGCTAGCAGCTATTCCAGCTAACGATTATATTGTTACACTGGACGAAAAAGGACAGTCAGTGAGTACTGAGAAGCTGGCGAAAAAATTGAGTCAGTGGCAAATGAGTGGAAAGAATATCACCTTGTTAATTGGAGGCCCTGACGGCCTTGATTTTAATGTTATGGCCGAGGCTTGTGCTGGGTCAGCGAAATTCAACAGGAAATCACCAGATTGGAAGTGGTCGCTATCCGCATTGACTCTTCCTCACCCCATGGTGCGCGTGCTATTGGCCGAACAACTCTATCGAGCCTGGAGTATCAACACAGGGCACCCTTACCATCGTGAGTAAGAGTAGCATTAAATAAAGATGCAAAAACACGTAGCAATTAAAGACGGGTACAGCGAGCAACAGCTTTATAGACAACGTCTGTATCTCTCCCTTGGAATCGTAGTCGTTCTCTTGTCTGTATTGATTTATCGTTATGCCGATTTACAGCTGGTACAGTACGATACCTTTGTTACTCAATCAGAGCGCAATCGCGTTCATGTCCAGCCTGTTGCGCCAAAGAGAGGGTTGATATTCGACCGCAAAGGCCGCTTGTTGGCCGACAATCGACCGAGCTATAGCTTAGTGATTGTCAAAGAGCGAGTCGACAATCTAGATGATACGTTAACTGATTTACAACAGTTGTTTGATATTGATAAAAATAATATTGAAAAGTTTAAGCGACGCTTGCGTCGTCGGTCTCCGTATCAATCGGTACCGCTAAAGTTTCGGTTAAGTGAAGATGAGATTAGTCGATTTGCGGTTAATCGTTATCGATTGCCGGGTGTGGAAATCAAGGCTCAGTTAGTTAGGCATTATCCCGAAGGGGCGGCGTTTACTCATATCGTTGGTTACGTGGGTAGAATTAGCAGCTCTGATCAAGAACGCTTAGATAGTGCCGAAGGTAATCAGACGAATTATGCGGCGACGGATCATATAGGGAAAATTGGCCTAGAGCGTTACTACGAAACAATTTTACACGGGGTTGTAGGTTCTCAGCATGTAGAAACGAATGCGCATGGTCGTGTATTACGAGTCTTACAGCAGGTTGATCCAGAGCCAGGTATCGATATAACATTGTATGCAGACGTCGAATTGCAAAAAACAATCAGTAAAATAATGGCTGGTCGCAGAGGCTCGGTAGTAGCGTTAGATCCTCGTACAGGAGGTATACTGGCGATGGTTAGCACGCCTTCGTACGATCCCAACCCCTTTGTAACAGGGATTGGTAGCCATGATTACTCTAAGTTAAGAGATTCAATTAATTTACCCTTATTTAATCGATCGTTGCAGGGTCAATATCCTCCCGGTTCGACGATAAAACCTATTATGGGCTTGGCGGGATTACATTATCGGATTGTTAGTCGCAGCAGCAGTGTGGCAGATCCCGGTTGGTATCAATTAGCAAATGATGAACGATTTTATCGCGACTGGAAAAGAGGGGGGCACGCACCTTTTATGAATTTGCACAGCTCGATGGCGCAAAGTTGTGATGTTTATTTTTATGACCTCGCTTATAAATTGGGTGTAGACCGAATTTTCGAATTCTCGTCAGAGTTTGGCCTTGGACAACTAACAGGTATCGATTCGACCAGTGAGCGGCGGGGGTTATTACCCTCGCGCGAATGGAAGCGAAAGCAGAAGCGAGAACCCTGGTTTCCCGGTGAAACTTTAAATATTGGTATTGGTCAAGGCTACATGCTGGTAACGCCGTTGCAATTAGCGGTGGCGACGGCAACGATAGCCAATCGTGGGGAGCGGCCTGTTCCTCGATTAGCTATGCCGACAAAGGGGCTTAGAGACGCATTATTTGAAAAAAACAGTTTGTTTCAAAGCGAGAGTTCCAAGACTTTGCAAAACATGCCAGCCCTCACACCTCTTAATGACCTGCCGGTTGTCGATAATCATTGGAGCCAAATTATTGCAGGAATGGAGGCTGTCATGCACGGCGCTAGAGGCACCGCAAGAGCGGCGGGAGCTGGAGCCAAATACCGAATTGCGGGCAAAACGGGAACAGCGCAGGTGATCGGAATTGCTCAAGGTGAAAAATATGACAAAGAAGCGATAATAGAACGGCAGCGTGATCATGCTCTATTTATTGGCTTTGCACCCATAGACAACCCTCTCGTAGCGGTAGCAATTATCATAGAAAATGGAGGTAGTGGCAGTTCTGTAGCGGCCCCTATAGGCAGAAAAATATTTGATTGGGTTATTGAGCACGAAGAAGACTTAAAAAGTGAACCAATACCGGCAGAGTCATTGCCATCGTTCAATAATACAGACCTAGCACCTATTGCGTTCATCAACAAAAGAGAGCTTTTGAATGCAAGTGCAATCTGATTTTGTACGGAGTTTACCCGGAGACCCTGCCGCACTTTCTGTTCAGCGAGGCCGATGGCGTAGGTGGCATATAGACTTACAACTCTTGTTATTATTAATGGCATTGGCGGTATACGGTCTTATAGTTTTATACAGTGCCAGCGACAAAGATCTCGATCGAGTAGTCCGTCAGATGGTCTATTTTAGTGTCGCGTTCGTTAGTATGTTCGTCGTTGCACAAATACAGGTAAAGACTATTAGGACGCTGGCGCCTTTAGGGTATTTGGCCGGTATAGTTATGCTGATACTGGTGATCTTTGTCGGTGATGGAGCTAAAGGCGCTCAGCGATGGTTGAGCCTGTTTGGTTTGATTCGATTTCAGCCATCCGAGATCATGAAAATGGCTGCACCATTGACAGTTGCTTGGTATCTATCCGATGTAGTGCTTCCTCCCAAGGCTCGATACCTTGCTGTCGGTTTAATGATTGCATTGTTGCCGCCGGGTCTTATTGTGGTGCAACCTGATCTTGGCACCGCTATCATGATTGGATCATCGGGTTTATTTGCTCTTTGGTTGTCAGGTATACGGTGGCGCTATTTGTTGGGCGGTGGGTTTGTAGTACTCGCTTCAGCATGGCCAGTGTGGCAATTTTTATTACATGATTACCAGCGACAGCGTATCTCGACACTGTTTAACCCCGAGAGTGACCGCCTTGGTGCTGGCTGGAATATTATCCAATCAAAAACAGCGATAGGTTCAGGTGGCTGGGATGGAAAAGGGTGGCTCAATGGCACGCAATCGCATTTGGATTTTTTACCGGAAAGTCACACTGATTTTATTATTGCCGTGTTGGCAGAAGAGTTTGGGCTGATCGGCGTACTGCTTTTATTATTAATCTACCTGCTGATCATATTACGCTGCGCACAGATAAGCTCTTTGGCAAAAGATACCTTTAGCCGTTTGGCCGCGGGGAGTATAACGTTAACTTTTTTTGTCTATGTGTTAGTTAACATGGGAATGGTATCCGGCATGCTACCTGTGGTTGGTGTACCTTTGCCATTAGTCAGTTATGGTGGCACCGCGTTGGTTACCATGTTGGCCAGTTTTGGTGTGTTGATGGCGATTAGCACCGAGGGGGAATAAAGAGTTGGAATTTAATGTAGTTGGACTAAAAGTGCTTAGCGATAACGCTATAACGGTTTACAAATAATTGAGTGAAATAAAAGAGGCTTTGAATGAAAAAAATTAAACTGGTTCGTATTCTTTTACGGGCTCAACTACTGTTAACTGTCGTTGTAATGCCTGTTTTCGCTGACTATAGTGAACACCCAAAAGCTGTCGAGATGATAAACCAGCTAGTTACAAAACATAATTTTACTGTCGATGAGATTAAGTCTATCTTGGCGAAAGCCAATACTGAACAGCGAATTTTAGACAGTATGGCAAATGCGGCAGAAAAAACGAAAACATGGAAGCAATACCGTGCCAGCTTTGTTAAACAACATAGGGTTAATCAGGGAGTTATTTTTTTAGACAAACATCGTCTTACATTTGACCGGGTCGAAGAAAAGTACGGTGTACCTCGCGAAATTATTACTGCAATATTGGGTGTAGAAACTAACTATGGAAACTATACGGGTAATGCTAATGTACTTGATGCCTTGGCAACCCTGGCTTTTGAGCACCCCCGAAGATCAAAATATTTCACGAGTGAACTAAAAGAGTATATTTTGTTATGCCGTGAACACGCGTGGCAGGCAGAACAACAAAAGGGTTCGTATGCGGGGGCAATGGGGATGAGTCAATTTATGCCGAGTAATTATCGCAGCCTTGCCGTCGATGGAAATGGTGACGGAATGATAGACTTGTTTGACCCAATCGACGCAATCTATAGTATCGCAAACTATTTTGTGAGGCACGGATGGCAGTCGGGACAGGCTATTGCTAGCCGAGCTTCTGTCAGTATAGGCTTTGATGACTCGGTTATGGGTAAAGGGCTAAAGCCAAATAGAACAATTGCGGAATTGGATGTGGCGGGGTATCACGCTCAGGATAAAGTCGACGCTGCCACCAAAGCTCGGGTTATTCGTTTTAACGATGATGACGGTGATGAATTTTGGTTGGGTTATAAGAATTTTTACGTAATCAGTCGCTATAATCCCCGGTCAAAGTACGCAATGGCCGTTTATCATTTAAGCCAAGCGATTGCTAAAAAATATCAGATTAAAGTATGAATTCGGTCTTTCGTTAAGTAATTCAAGGCTGTGTGAATTTTTTCTGCAGAGCTTATGTCAGTGGTTGTTGAATATATGGTTCGTGTCGTTGTTTTTATTAGTATTATTTTTTTAGTGTCTTCCTGCGGTTTTTTTAGTGGGTTAACTAAACCTTCTGCTGTCCGCGATAGTGCACCCAATGTGACGCTTGATCCAAAGAAAATAAAAAATGCTGTTCCTCGTGTAGAGGCGAAAAGTAAAGGGGGCAATCACAGTCCTTATAGGGTGTTAGGAAAAAAATACCGTGTTATGAAATCTGCCAAAGGCTTTAAGCAACGGGGTGAAGCTTCTTGGTATGGTAAAAAGTTTCACGGTCGCTTGACATCCAATGGCGAGCGTTATGATATGTATGCCATGACGGCTGCGCACAAGCAATTACCCTTGCCAACATACGTGACGGTGAAAAATTTAGAGACTAATAAATCGATCATTGTTCGAGTAAACGATAGAGGGCCTTTTCATGGTGGTCGGATTATTGACTTGTCATACGCTGCGGCGTCAAAATTGGGAATGTTGAAAAAGGGTACTGCCAGAGTAGAAATTACCGTAATTAATCCGAAGCAGTGGAGCAAAAGCAGCAAGAAAAATCATGACGTTATCAAACCATTGGATAGTAATGGTACGCCTGACACTAAAAAAATATCAGCTCAAAAGGTTGCCAAGATAGCTCCTACGGGGAAGAAAATCTTAGTGAACGGTAAGCGCTTGTATTTACAAGTGGTTGCCTACCAGAGTTTAAGTTCGGCTCAAGCGACGCAAAATAGGTTACTTGATTCCATGCGCCATACACCTACTGCATACAATGTGGTTATTCACCCTTCGGACCATGAAAATACGGTGTATCGAGTTCGAATTGGTCCATTATCTACACGAGCAGAGCTTGAAAAAATAAAACAACGGGCATCACTTCAATCTTTTGGTACCATGCATTCCATATGGGAGTAGCAGATGTATATATTAAAGCTATGGGATCAGAATTTGATTGCTAGAGAAATCCCGGATTGAGAATTTTGTAGTGTTAGTCGCCGTGTTCTATAGGGATTTGGCTGTATAGTAGTTCTGCACAATAGTTCTGCATAGTAGTTCTAGCATCGACCGTAACCGTTATTAGATGAGATAAAATGTTATTGTTTAATATGAAAGCTCAAGCCTCCATTCAGTTATTGTTTCGCGTTCTAACGTTAATCATATCCTGTACTTGCATGTCAGTGGTAGCGAATACGGCAACATTAATGCCTTCGCCACCGCAGCTTGCGGCCAGCGGCTACTTGTTAATCGATGTAGACAGTGGAAAAATTATTGTAGAGCATAACTCGTTTGAGCAGCTTCCTCCCGCTAGTTTGACCAAAATGATGACGAGTTATATTGTTTCAACCGAACTGGTTAAGGGGAATATCCAGCCAGATGATGAGGTTCCTATTAGCGTCAAAGCTTGGCGTATGGGCGGGTCAAAGATGTTCATCCGGGAAGGGACTACAGTCAAAGTAAAGGATTTACTAAAAGGGGTGATTATTCAATCGGGTAACGACGCCAGTGTTGCGCTTGCAGAGTATATAGCGGGTGATGAATCTGCTTTTGCCGAGATAATGAATCAGCAAGCTTACCTGTTGGGAATGACTCAAACACACTTTGAAAATGCTACAGGGTGGCCAGCAGCAGGACACCTAACGACGGCTAGAGATTTATCGACTTTGGCAATAGCGCTCATAAGAGATTTTCCCTCCCACTATGTATTGTATTCAGAAAAAGAATTTACTTACAACGGAATCACCCAGCCGAATCGAAACGGGTTACTGTGGAGGGATCCTGACGTAGACGGCGTCAAGACGGGCCATACTGAAGAGGCAAAATTCTGTTTAGTCGCTTCTGCAAAGCGAGATGGCATGCGCCTGGTCTCGGTGGTCATGGGTGCGAACAGTAGTCGGGGGCGTGAGCAGGAATCGCAGAAACTTCTCTCGTATGGGTTTAGGTATTTCAAAACATTTTCACTTTATTCAGAAGGCGAAGAGTTGATAACACCCAGACTCTGGGCGGGTGCAGAAAAATCTTTTCCGTTAGTATTGGCGGAGTCATTAACACTAACGATTCCACGAGATCTACGCAAGGATCTAAAAGCGATTATCGAGGTCGATAGCAACATTGTGGCGCCGGTTACAGAGGGCAAACCTTACGGGACGCTCAAAGTCTCGCTGCACGGCGAATTATTAGAACAAAGACAATTGTTGGCTGGTCGGTCGGTCGAGCCCGCAGGGATTTTCGCCAGATTATGGGACCATATCGTACTATTTGTTCACGGTATTTTAGGTTTGGAATAAGGTTTACAATGCAATGGAATTTATTTCTAATAAAAAATTAGCCAACGGGGAAGCGCCTCCCGTCATCGAATTTCCTTGCGATTACCCGATAAAGGTCATGGGTAAAGCAACGAGTGACTTTGTTGAGCTTGTTAGCGATGTTGTTCGTCGTCACGCCGTCGATTTGGATTTGTCCAAAATAAGTTCTCGTGACAGCAGTAAAGGTCGGTGGCGCTCGGTGACATTAATAATCACAGCAACGGGTAAACCTCAGTTAGAAGCGCTATTTGCCGATTTAAAGGCCACGGGTCGAGTTAAGATGGTTATTTAGCGAGTGAGCATCGCATGAGTTGTTCAGCAGAAGAGGGCCAATTGATAGTCCGAAATTTTATTGGCCTTAATTCAAATGACGGCATTCCCCCGTTGGTAGACTATCACCAAGCATGGGTTGCGATGAAAGATTTTACTCGCAAGCGCGATAAACAAACTCCCGATGAATTGTGGTTTATGGAGCATCCTCCCGTGTTCACGCTAGGGCAGGCTGCGGATAAATCTCATGTGCTTGATGCGGGGGATATTCCTTTACTTAAAGTTGATAGGGGAGGGCAGGTAACCTATCACGGGCCGGGTCAAATTATGTGTTATTTGATGGCGGACCTATCGCGTTTAGGCATTAGCGTTAGATCGCTAGTCGAAAGCTTAGAGCGTGTGGTCATTCAGGTGCTAGATCGATACGGAATTACTTCTCATGGAGACCGAAAGGCCCCCGGTATTTATGTTGATAATCGCAAGATTGCCGCTTTGGGTTTACGTGTTAGCCGCAGCTGTACCTATCATGGCCTGTGTTTTAATTTTGACTTTGATGCTTCGCCTTTTAAACGCATAAATCCCTGTGGATTTACTGATTTGGAGGTAACTCAGTTAAGTGAATGGGTGAATATTATTCCAGAAAAAAACAAGTTTATTGGAGTATTGGTTACTGAGCTCGTGAAAATTCTAAATTATAGAGAAATTACACAAACTAATACGTTATGGGGTGAGTAGGCAATCGATATTTTAGCCTCTAATATGTCTGGCTCGAAATGAGCGACCCTTTAATTTCCCGTAGCTAAGTTTGTTTAGTGCGACTTTAACTGAGCTCTGATGGACAGCAACATAAGCGCAGTGATCAAAAATGTGTATTTTCCCGACCTGTTTGCCCTCTATTCCATCTTTTCCTGTCAGTGCACCCAATATATCTCCCGGCCGAATCTTTTGTTTTTTCCCACCGTCAATTTGTAGTGTAGCCATAGTGGGTTTAATCGTAGCTTGTTCTAGTAGCTCGTGTTCGGGCAATGGTTCGGCGCTAATGGCTAGATTGAGGTAGTCTTCTAGTTTTCTCAGCTTATAATTTTCTTTTTCGCTGTACAGTGTACAGGCCACACCTTTATTGCCCGCGCGCCCAGTACGCCCAATGCGGTGAGTATGAACTTCTAAATCGCGAGCGATTTGATAATTGATAACGGCATCTAAAGAATCAATATCCAATCCACGAGCCGCTACGTCTGTTGCCACCAATATGGAAGCGCTTTTGTTAGAGAAACGCACAAGAATTTGATCCCTAGACTTTTGTTCTAAGTCGCCGTGTAACGCTAGCGCGCTAAAGCCGTGACGACAAAGTTCATTTACTATTTCTTGTGTCTCTCTTTTAGTATTGCAAAAAACCAAAGCGGACTCTGGGCGGTAGTGTTGCAATAACAATCGAAGAGCCGTAGTCCTGGGATGATCTTTGTCAAGGCTTTGCTCAAAGCAAAAGAAATGCTCTTCTATACTGCTGTTATCGTGAGTTGATTCAACTTTGATGGTTACAGGATCGCTCATAACTCTTTCGGCGATAGATTGTATTTCGCGAGGGTAGGTTGCACTAAAAAATAGCGTTTGTCGCGCTTTGGGCATTTTGTCGATGATTGCATCCAGTGCGGATTGAAAACCCATATCTAGCATGCGATCAGCTTCGTCTAGTACCAGCATACTCAGCTTGTCTAAGCGGAGTGTATTTTTACGCAAGTGTTCTTCAATTCGACCGGGTGTGCCGACAATAATATGTGCACCATGTTCTAGCGAACCAATCTGGGGGCCAAAAGGCATACCGCCGCAGAGCGTCAGTATTTTGATGTTGTGGATGGCTCGTGCTAGCCGGCGCAGCTCTTTAGCGACTTGGTCGGCTAGCTCTCGGGTTGGGCATAGCACCAATGATTGTACGTAAAAACGTTTTACCTCTAACGAATTGAGTAGGCCTAAGCCAAAAGCAGCTGTTTTTCCCGATCCTGTTTGCCCTTGAGCAATGACATCTCTGCCGGTGAGAATGGGTGGCAGGCTCTGTGCTTGAATCGGCGTCATTTCATTGTAGCCGAGTGTAGAAAGGTTCTTTAGCAGGTCGGCATGGAGTGCTAGAGAAGAAAAATCGTTGTAGTTCAAGGAATTATCCTGTGATCTTTTTGGTAAGAGCGAGCGTATAACGGTTCGTTACTTGCCGTTAGTTGGCCTGAACATTTCAACACATGAAGTTAAAAAGGCCGCAGCATGAAGGCAAAAAAAAAGGCGTAACCCGAAGGGT
>JAJRPK010000175.1 GCA_024280785.1 Gammaproteobacteria bacterium | reverse complement strand
TCAAAGTCGCTATCGAACGCATATTCAAGATCCATCGCGGCGATGCAGAAACTAACTCTCAAACACCCGCCAACATAGATCCCATACCCGGCATGATAGGTAAGAGCCCTGTGATGCAAGCAGTCTATCAACGCATTCGCAAAGCGGCGCCAACCCGTTCGACAGTACTCATTAGAGGCGAAACAGGAACCGGCAAGGAACTCGTCGCACGTGCACTGCATGAGGCTAGCGACCGGGCGAATGAGCCGTTTATTGCAATAAACTGCGCGGCAATCCCAGAGACTTTAATAGAAGCCGAGTTATTTGGTCACGAAAAAGGGGCTTTTACCGGCGCTTCGAGTAAACGTTCAGGTCTGATTGAAGCCGCAGAAGGTGGCTCTTTGTTTTTGGACGAAATCGGTGAACTACCTAGCGAAGCACAGGCTCGACTGTTGCGCTTTATTCAAGAAAATGAAATTCGTCGCATCGGCTCGAATGAAGCCAAAAAGGTCAATGTAAGGTTAATCGCTGCAACCCATCGCGACCTCAAAAATCTCACGACGACAGGAGGCTTTAGGCCCGACCTCTATTACCGAATTAACGTTGTCCGCATAGATCTACCGCCTTTACACCAACGCGGTAGTGATTTACTAGAAATTGCTGAACACCTACTCAAGCGTGCCGCCAATAGACACAACAAACCTGGGTTGCACTTGTTACCGGACGCGATTCAGGCCATCACCAGTTATGCTTGGCCAGGCAATATTCGGGAGCTAGAAAATATTATTGAGCGAGCCGCAATAATGTCCGATGGATTAGCCATTAACAGACACGCACTAGAGATCGACATTGATTTAGTCGACGTCAATCTCATTAACGCCGAAACACTCACACCCTTCACTGAAAACCACCTTGAACTCAACAGCCCCTCGAGCAGAACGCATAGTGTTATTGGCAGCCACAGAAATGTGCCAGAACCTGAAGATGGGCTGTCTCTTGAAGATTATTTTCAACGGTTTGTGCTTGAAAACCAAGAACACATGAACGAAACACAGCTCGCTAAAAAGCTTGGAATTAGCCGTAAGTGCCTTTGGGAAAGAAGGCAACGATTTGGTATGCCACGTAATAAGAATAATGAAAAAAACTCCAGCGGCAGCGCTCTTTAACTCCACCAAACTCTTTTAAGCCCATATTGCGGACCAACAATAAATTTCAACCCAATTGCAATGCACCGACGGCTCTCATTACCAATCTGTTACCCTGACTTCCCAATAGCGCTCAAAAAAGTAACATGAAGTGGAGTCATTGAGTAACATCAAGAAGATTTCTCTTCAAAATAATTCGATGCAAAGCCCTTAAGTGTTTGTTTTTTATAGAATGAGGAGAATTGGCACAAGGCATGCAACTATGTAAGTGCTTAATAACAATAATGCAAAAACAAACTATAAAAATAATTAAAATATTAATAAAGCATAATAACAAAACAAAAAAAGACCTGGATGGGGAGTAACTCTCCCCATCGTAGTTCCTTATACCGACAGCTCCTTATACTGATAGTTCCTTATGCCGACTTATTTGGCAACCCTCCAAACCACTCTTACCGTACCCCATCCTTGGCCGATGACTAATTCTTTAACTGATTGCCAAGTCTTTAACTGATTGCCAGGCCCTTAACTGATTGCCAAGTCTCACCCTGCTCAGATGTGGTAAACTGTCTCTCTGCTGCTAACTCGTCACAGGAAACTTACTAACAAGTATTTTGCAGCCTTTCGATCTATCAATTTTGCGCATAATCTGCGCACCCAATAACCGGAACATGAATGCTCAAACGGCTGTATAAGTCCCTTATTGCTTCACGCGCAAGTAGCGACACCGACCCAAATCCAAAGGAACCAGCGGCTCACGTTATTTCTCGTGATGAACACGGCATATCCCGCAAACAAATGAGTGCCAACGCACTCACCGTTATCTACGAGCTTCGCCGAGCCGGGTATGATGCCTACCTCGTCGGCGGCGGCGTTCGAGACTTGCTACTCGATAAAAAACCCAAAGACTTCGATATCGCCACCAATGCTACTCCAGAGCAAATCCACCAACAGTTCAGGCGTTCTCGCATTATCGGCAGACGATTTAAAATCGTCCACGTAAGATTTGGTCGCGAAATCATTGAGGTCACCACCTTTAGAGCAAACCACAATCAGCTCGACCAACAAAACGCCAGTGCTGCTCACGCTCAAACCAACACCCATGGCATGTTAGTGCGGGACAATGTTTATGGAAGTTTGCGAGAAGATGCCTTGCGACGCGACTTTACCGTCAACGCTCTCTACTATAGTGTCGACGGTTTTAAAATACTGGATTACGTTGGCGGCATGGAAGACCTTCAACAAAAAACATTGAAGATCATCGGTCAAGCAGACCTGCGCTATAAAGAAGACCCCGTTCGCATGCTGAGAGCCGTTCGTTTCAGTGCTAAGCTAGACTTTAAAATTGACCCCGCGACAGCTAAACCGATCAGCGAATTAAGCCATTTATTAAAACAAGTAGCGCCACCGCGACTGTTCGATGAAGTCCTTAAACTCTTGCTATCGGGTTATGGCAAACGGGTGTTTGATTTACTTGTGGAATACCAACTGTTTTCTCCTTTGTTTCCCGCCACCGGAAAGATTCTTAACGCTAATCATTCTTTTTTCTACACACTGATTGCTAATGCCCTGGATAACACGGACCAAAGAATCGCTGACGGAAAACCGGTAACCCCTGCTTTTCTCTACGGCACTTTACTGTGGCCTGTCGTTTGCCAACATGTCGATCGTCTGGAAGCCGAGGGTGTACCCCGCGTTCGTGCATTACAACTGGCCGGTCATGAGGCCATCGACGAGCAAATCCCCGTTATCTCGATTCCTAAACGGTTTAGCATAGCAATGCGAGAAATTTGGAGCATGCAGTACCGATTAGAAAATACTCAGGGAAAACGGGCATTAACCGTATTGCAACATCCACGGTTCAGAGCAGCCTATGACTTTTTACTACTGAGGGAGCAAAGCGGAGAAGAATTAACAAACCGTGGCCAATTTTGGACCCAATTACAGATTGACCATCCTTTGCCATCGCCACAAGAAAGATCAAGAACCAAGCATACGGATAGTCCCTCAAAACGGCGCAGATCATCCAGAAGTAACTCTAGAAATAAAACCGAAAAGCAGCTCGGCGACGACAGCTAATGAAAACGCCGGGCAATCAACGTATAAACCCAACAATAAACATTGCTTATATTGGCCTTGGCAGCAATTTAAATAACCCTGAACAACAGATTACAACCGCTTTACAGCAGCTTGCAAAGATCCCAAATTGCTCAATTCACCGACAATCATCACTCTATCAAAGTAAAGCTGTTGGCCCAGGTGAACAAAATGACTATATCAATGCGGTCGTAGAGCTGCGCACAGGACTACAAGCCGACAAATTATTGGCCTCCCTGCAAGAGCTGGAAACTGCTCAGGGTAGGACTCGAAATATTCGCTGGGAGCCAAGAACGCTTGATTTGGATATACTGCTGTACAACCAAATAACCATTTCCTCTGAGTATTTAAACGTGCCGCATCCTGAAATGAAAAACCGTAATTTTGTGCTTTACCCACTGGCTGAAATCGCTCCCGACATTCAACTACCATGCGGAGCAAAGATATCTGAATTGCTAAAACGGTGCTCGGCACAAGGACTAATAAAAATTACAGCGGATAAATACTCAATAGACTCTAAAACCTGCGATTCTAATTTAGTCCATTCCCACTAAAAAACGTGAATTAAATCATTCAACATGAAAACAATCAGCTCAGGAATAAATTTCGCTTCGACCTCCGTGGCCGACATTATAAAGGAGCGAGATGTCCCTCACTTTATTACCATAGAAGGGCCTATAGGTGTTGGTAAAACAACATTAGCAAAACGTTTAGCCAGTAGTTTTAACTACGAAACATTACTAGAGCGAGCCGATGAAAACCCCTTTCTCGCGAGTTTCTATAAAAACCGACGCCAAAATGCACTTTCAACACAACTATTTTTTCTATTTCAACGCGCGCAACAAATACAGGAAATGCGCCAGCGAGATTTATTCACACCCATCCGCATTGCCGATTTTTTGATTGAAAAAGACCGCCTGTTCGCCAGAGCAAATCTCGATGACAATGAGTTTAAGCTCTACGAACAGGTTTATTCTCAAATTACCATCGACGCCCCAAAACCCGACTTGGTGATTTACCTGCAAGCGTCCGTTGATGTTTTGATGGATAGAATATTGCAACGCGGTATTTCGATTGAACGCTC
>JAJRPK010000174.1 GCA_024280785.1 Gammaproteobacteria bacterium | reverse complement strand
GCAACTCGACGAAATATTATAACGACCGGTGTTAGTCTCAATAATTTGGCAGGCAAAGAGTTTGTCGTAGGTGATTTAAAATTTCTGGGAATAGAATTATGTGAGCCTTGCAAGTCACTTGGATCATTGCTTCAAAACAAATCGATTAGCCAATCAGAAGTAGTTAAAGCATTTGTTCGAAAAGCGGGACTTCGTGCCGATGTGCTTTCTAGCGGGAAACTATTTGTTGGAGCAGCCTTTGATAAATGATGAGGATCTGTACGAATTGATGCACGCACAGTAAGCACTCTTTATGTTTTGATCGCGCTACGTAGGCTAGCCACAGATTTTACAACCATACCTCTTTTACCCAACTCCTTTGAGCCACCATCATTGAGCCGCCCCAGACTCGTTCCAAGCATCAACGAAACTACGGTTCTTAATGGCTTGTCAAAGTTGGTGTAAAACGTGCGATGTGGATGTTCACAAATAACCCTACTCCGCAAGCTTCCGCGCTTAAGCGACGGAACGCTTACGGCATTTTTGGGCACTTTTTGTGCTGTTGCAAAAAGTACCTCGCCGTCGGGCGACCCCGACACTCACTTCTAATCGAAGCACGAAACTTCAAGCCAAAATACCTAACCCGCTTCGGTAGAGACTAACACCCCAAACGCACAAAAAAACCTCTACAGAAGTTACACGTACATACAAGCAGAGAAAAGCCTACAGCAACTCATAAATCTCATAAACAACATCACTACCTTCTAACCCACCAATTCCGACACCTTGGATAGTATTAAGCCACGCATAACGCTCATCACCCGTTTCAAATAACGGAGCACTTCGCGCTTTCAGGCCATCCTCTCCAAACAATCCGATACCGTTATAGCTAATGTAAATCATAGCATCGTCATCAGTCTTAAGAATGAGTCGCACGTCGAGCTTGATACTGCCATCGGCACGCAGCGTCACCCAATCGCCTGCTGGACTCACTACGGTGCCGCTGAGTCGTTCACCTTTGAACGAGCCCCCGGTCACATCGATAAGCATCCGAGAACCTTGCGGCGCGTCGGTAATCATGACGGGATCACTCGTGTTGAGTGTAATTTTAAACAGGTGTTTAACGGGGAGTGTAGATTCTGGCATTAGTGGTTCCTTGGCTGATGTTAGGGATAGTTAAATGTATGTGTGTAGTTAGATCATGCTAATTGATGACCCCCTTATCTTTTAGCGCAGAAATATCTTTGTCTTTGTAGCCAATTTCGGCCAGTATTTCGTCATTGTGTTCTCCCAACCGCGGCGGATGCCGATGGAAGGAGGCGGGCGTTGCCGACAAATGTCCGGGGTAGCGGACATAACGCATCGTCCCCGCCTCGGGATGCTCGACATCAAAGATCGTGCGGTTGTTCTTGACTTGGGGCTCCTCATAAAATTCCCGAACTGTTTTTACTGGGCCAAAGGGTATACCTGCTTGCTTCGTTTTGGCCAGAAAATCTTCTGTAGTAAATTTCTTTATGACAACGGCCATTTGATCTAACCAATAATCAAAGTCGGCGTAGCGCTCCCCTAGGTTCCGGCAACCAGGCTTTTCCAATAATTCGGGACATTCGAGAGCTTCGCAGAATGCGGCGAAATGATTGTCCATTAATGCCATGCCGACGGCATAACCATCGGCGGTTTCCCAAGTGCGTAATACTGCCAACGGTGATGGTTCGGGTAGCTCGCTAGGAACGAAAGTGTCTCCACCCATAACGTCGGGCAGAGCATTTGCTGCGTAGGCATCCATCATTGGAACATCGACCCGTTGGCCTAAGCCGGTACCCTCCTTGCTATCGCGTGCATATAATGCTGCTAAGGTAACTCCGGCGGCGGTAATGCCAGTGGTTTTGTCTACAATGGCAGATTGAGATAATTGCGGCTTGCCGGTAAATGCTTTGCCTTGGATAGGCATCATTCCTACCATGCCTTGCATTAACATGTCATACGCGGGTTCTGTAGAACGTGGGCCAGTGGAACCAAACCCTGTGATTGAAACATAGATCAATCGTTTGTTAATTTTCTTCAGGTCTTCGTAACCAATGCCTAGTTTGTCGGCCACTCCGCCTCGAAAGTTTTCGACCAATACGTCAGCAGTTTCAGCCAGTTTTTTTAGTACTTTTATGCCTTCCGGGCTTTTTAAATCGAGCGACAGGCTACGTTTATTGCGATTGATTTGACAAAAATAGCCCGACAGATTGGCCTTTTCAGGCGGGGTTGACCAACGGGCGATCTCGCCGTGAAGAGGTTCAATTTTAATCACATCAGCACCTAAATCACCCAGCTCTTGGCTGCATAACGGGCCGGTGATTTGCGTTGTGATATCGATTACCTTGATATTTCGTAAGGGCCCTTCGGGGCCATCTTGTAAGCGTATATCCATGGCAAATAACCTTATTGTATTAAATAGTCGTAGTAAATAGCTGTTATAAGTGAACGCAGATTGTACTGAATAAGGTGGCGAGAATATTTTAATTTTTGGAAATAAAGTAAGCGGGCCTTTGTTTTGAATTTTAGGGTTTTCAATTCCATGGTTTTCATTTTTATACGATTGGACTCGCTAAGCAATTGCAATGCAGAAGATGAGCAGGTAGATTATTGCCTTAATCGTTGGCGTAGGAGTAAAACAAAGTATAGGTCTACGCTGCGTACTGAACATAAAAGAAAAAAAGTTGAACAATAACGTTAAAACCATTCGCTAGGTAAATATCAAATGAAGCTAAAGAATCAGGTTATATTGGTTGCAGGTGGCGGTTCGGGTATTGGTAGGGAGGCGTCGATAATTTTGGCGCAGTACGGAGCCAAAATTGCCATTGGTGATTATAATCTTGCCGGTGCTGAAGAAAGTGCAAAAATTATTTCTGATAAAGGAGGCGAAGCCATTGCGATTGAATTTGATCAGTCGAGCCAAAAGTCTATCCCGTCTCTGGTAGAGAAAACACTATCACATTACGGTCAATTGAGCGGCGTGTTTGCTAACGTGGCCGATCTCGGCGTCATTGCTGACGACACCGATATTTTGAAGATGGATTTATCTGTTTGGGAAAGAACTTTTAACGTGAATGTTATAGGCACACAGCTGTTAATCAGAGAAGCCTTGCCGCATTTGCTAAAGCAGGGTGGGGGAAGTATTGTTTGTACTTCTTCTGGTTCGTCAGTGATTGGGGAAAATGTTCGTCCAGCATACGCGGCGTCGAAAGCCGCGATAAATGCCATTTGCCGGCACGTATCGTCAAGGTGGGGGCAAGAGGGTATTCGTTGTAATGCGATTGCACCGGGATTTATAACAACAGAAGCGGCGACTAAAAATATGAGCCGTGAATTATTAGAAAAAATGGCTGCTAATGTAAACAGCACACGCGGTGGTGTCCCCAACGATATAGCGGCGGCGGTAGCCTTTTTAATGTCTGACGAAGGGAGCTGGGTCAACGGCCAAGTTTGGCATATTAACGGCGGTATCTATTACGCAAACTAGGGTAATAATATTTTATGACTATTGTATCGAATAAGGCATTAATCCAGCAATATTTTCAGGTGGTAGCGGGTGTTGATACTACGGTCTCGTTAGGAGATCTATTTACCGCCGATGTAGTGTGGCATGTTCCGCAGTCAAATCCTGATATTAAGCCTAATCCCAGAGTGGGGCATGCGGCGGTGATGGATCTGTTAGGTTCCGGTGTCGGAATTTATCAACCGGGTTCTTTGGAGGTAAAAATACAGAGGCTGGTGGCCGATGAGAGCGCCGTCATGTCACAGTTTACTTTAGTTGCGAAATTAGCGAACGGCACTGATTACAAAAATGATTACATCATGTTGTTTTCTATAGATAGCGGAAAAATCAGCGAGATTTGGGAATACCTCGATACCTTGTATCAATCGCAGTTGGGGACGTTTGAAAACCGCTGAGTGCGCGACGTGCATGGTATTACGGATGGAGAGAAGCTAATGGAAACAGAAAAACTTTTTGCAGATAAAGCCGATCTTTATGCCGTCGCTCGCCCAATGTATCCGCAAGCTTTATTTGATTTTATTTCCTCGATAACTAATGGGCGCGATCGGGCGTGGGACTGTGCTTCGGGGAATGGACAAGCCGCCGTAGGGCTAGTCAAATCATTTTCTAAGGTCTATGCCTCTGATATCAGTCACGAGCAAATTGCCAATGCGTTTCAATCACCGAATATTGAATATTCGGTTCAAGCTGCCGAAAACACAAACTACATGGATCATCAATTTGATCTGGTCAATGTTGCTCAGGCCTTGCATTGGTTCGATTATGAAAAATATTGGGATGAAGTGTCGCGGGTGTTAAATCCTCGCGGTGTGTTTGTTGCTTATTCTTATATTTGGCCGGCAGTCAATAATGCGGTTGATGATGTGGTCGAACAGAGTTTAAAAAAGATCATCGAACCGTATTGGGCCAGTAATAACCGAATAGTGTGGGATGGTTATAAAACCGTTGATTTTCCTTTTAAGAGATTGGCTACACCCGACATAGATTTAACTAATCAGTGGGATCTACATCAATTTGTCGATTATCTTCATACTTGGTCGGCGACAAGGCGCTGTATGGAGGAAATTGGTGATGACTTTTTCAATGCGGCGAAAGAGAATTTGACTAAGGTCTGGGGTGATCCCAACACGAAGATGACGATAAAGAATCCCTTAACGATAATTGCGGGTAATGCTTGGTAGTTAATTACATCGGCTTACTAGGCCCTAATTTTTTACCGATAAAATAGTCGTCAACATAACGTCAGTACTTAAATAATCCGGCGCTATTAACAGGCTTTTAGTCGCGGTGACAATCAGCAAGTCAGGAAAAGAATTTAATTCTAATGTACGACGTTGACGAAGCTCCGTCATCAAAATACGTTCGACTTTTTCGCTCGCTAAATCTATTTCAAACTGTTTTTTATTTATCCCTATTACATCGGCCAAATTGACAAGTGTTTCTTTATTCGAAGGGTTTTTTGCTTGTAAGTAATACGCTCGCTGAATCGCTAAAGTCATCTCGTCGTCGTATTGTTCGCCTTGCTGTCTAGCGGCAATGACTGCGCGGCAAGCCGGGTAGGTGCTACGCATGGGCTGGCACTGGGTCCAAAAATCAAAATTGAATTCGGTGTTGGGAACCCGTCGTTGAATCTCGTGCCAATTGCCTTGAACAAAGCTTTGTGTTTCCTTTGACATGGGCTGTTCGGAGTCAGGGGCCAAACCGCCGAGCAATTTAATCACGTGAATTCGATCGGGGAGCTCTTTTCTTAGCGTATCTAACGAGGGCTTAAAAGCCCAGCACCAGCTGCACATTGGATCGTGCACATAAAATAATTTGACGGCTAAGGCACTGGTGCTGTTGGTAGACATTTTCCGAATATTTAAGTTAATGAATGTTAGAAGGGGTTGCTACTACCGAGGTCTTTGAAAAGAATGTCCTTTATTTCAAGACCGTTGCTGGCAGGGATGCCAGCGTCGAACTATAGGGACATATT
>JAJRPK010000173.1 GCA_024280785.1 Gammaproteobacteria bacterium | reverse complement strand
GCGCTGGCCGCTTAATACGTCCACAAGGTCAATTGATTTTGTCGATGAGCGCAAACACAGCCGTTCAAAGCGATCTGTTGCAAATTATAGAGGCGATGGATCAGGCTGCTTAGGCTGGGTTTTTTGCAACGCTAGGGTACAGTTCATTGCCTTTAAAACTACGGCGAATAAAAAAAGCGCCAGCTCCACGTAGAATAGAACCAATGATTGGCATGTTCAAATTCTTGCCTGCAGCTATGTACGGAATCGCCAATCCTTTAGAATATATGACGTACGATAAAAGCAAATAGTCAATATGGCTTCGATGGCAGGGGACATACACCAGTTCATGCGTTAACGCTAAAGTTTTTAGATAATCGCTATTACCAACTTCAATGCCCAAATAAAATTTGCACCAAAAAGCAGTAAGAGCCCTCTGCATAAGCTGGACAGTAATATTGGTACAATTAGCGACAATCTCATTCAAATAACGCCTCGCCTGTAAACTGGCTTTGTATTCAGATAAATTGTCTTCTTGGCTACGCTTTAGAATGGATTTTTGTACGGCTTTTTTTAAGATTAGCGTTCTTAGTAAAGTACGACGATGAGAAACATCGGGCCCTAGCGTCGCGGTTCTCTGGTCAATAAAAAGGTTTGTGAGATGCGACTGCAGACGGTCAATAATTTTATCATCAGAATACCCTAGGAAAGCACTCCCTCTGTAACTAATGGTTTCAGAAAACTTAACCAATGTATTTCGTCCATGAATAAGGATTGTAAAAAATCGCCTCGTTCGCCCTGCAATCCCCCAAGTATCCGCGAACAATACCTGTATCCAATGCTTTTGCACCGCAATAGGCCTTCCCCAAAAAATTGATACGGGTAAAAACTGAACCTCTTGTTCAGGATTCTCTCGAAGAACCTCAATAATGCCTCGTAGCATTCTTGAGCGTTTCGGTTTTTTTTGCAGCCAAGCTTTAAAAGGCTGCCTAGGAGCTACAGAATAAACGGAATGCCAAGCGTTTAGATTTGATTTCGAAATACGATTAATGGGTGCTGGTAAGCCTAGGCGATCACACTCTGCTTCTAGTATCAGTAAATTCGACCAGTCTCTTGCTTCCAACACATAAATGATTGACACTTCCGGAGCAATATTGACAGATTCAATATCCGTTGGCACAACTTTGGATTTAACCACCAAATAGAGCAGTCTTCTAGCGACATAGTTGATGGGTTTTCTAAGAATCATAGGCTGCAATCCCGCTTTTCTTGGCTTAATTTCTCTCGCTCTAGTGTACGCTATTTCCGTCTATAACCCGGTCAACTTACCGTTTATCCTGACCGTTTCTACGCTCATAGCACCTCCCACAATCCGATGTGATGATGATTGCTTACATCGAGCCGAATTCCTATAACAATTCAAATCTTCTACATACTAGTTTATAGCCGTTACAAACCAGAAATACCCCACTACCACGTTGGTGTTCCAATTATTTCACCATCTAAATTATGTATTCTTTTAACAGGGTAGCAATAAAAATGGATTTTTATTTTAACCACTGGTTTGATCAAGCGGCTAGAAAAATAAGGGAATATTGCCGGAGTGCTTATGGATAAACGCAGTTTACTCAGACTTTTAGTCATTGCTGTTACTCTCAATGGATGCGGAGACGGATCGCTGACAGAAAACACCGTGACACATTCCGGAAAAGTAGCTGATGGCTATCTAATCGGCGCTAAAACCTGCCTTGATTTGAATGATAATCGCAAGTGTGATGCGAATGAGCCCTATGGAATATCGGATACGAAGGGTCGCTTCACTCTAGAAGCGTTGCAAGACCAGATAAGCAACGCCTCCTTAATAGCCGAGATAGTACCGGAGACCATAGACCTAGATAATAACCAAGCTGTTGGCACCTCATACACGTTAAGGGCGCCAGCAATCAGCGAGTTTATCAGTCCAGTTACCTCAGTATTACAGTCCGTCCTTGAAGACAACCCCCTATTAACAACCGCTAAGGCAGAGGATTTAATCAAAGAACGTTTTGGTATTGAAAAGAGCTCAAGCTTACTCACCGACTACATTGAAAATAATGATACTTTCGTTCATAAGACCGCTCAAAAAATAGCCGTGGTACTAAGCGAAGGCATTAAAGAGTCCCAACAAATCACCGATGCTGATGCTAGCGATAGCCTCGATAACCAGGACTTTAAAAATATCTACGGTGTAATTCTCAAAAAGGTTATTCAAAGTGCGGATAGAATTCGAAGCGCACCTCTCGCGGAAATAAAAAGTCGGTCAGAATCACCTTCTGAAGGTTTTTTTAACTGGAATGATGCCAGTGATTTGGAACAAGAAGTCCAAAACAAAGAGCTGGAAGACTCTCAACAACTAGGCCCTGCTGAAGATATTGTGACCCAAGGATTTCACCATATAGAATTTGATCATCGCAACTGCGAAAGCCAAAATGCGTTATCGCCTGGAGACATCCCCATCCCTGGAGGCAATGACCTCGCTGACTACCCTCTGCCCTTGGGTTTTCCACTTTCTGAAGATCTAGGAAATCTGCCGGTATGTACACCCGACGTCCAACTGACCAGCATAAAAGCGCACAATGGTCTCCTAAAAGCATCACGCTTAAAGTTTGATCCAACCGCAAAGTCCTGGTCAACTGAACTCAACACACTGAATACCAAAATTCAACTTTCGAACATTGGCGAATGGGTTGATGTTGACGAAAATAATGTACCGATTACCTTCAATAGTGAGGGCACAGCGATCCTTAATAATGGAGTTAAACAACAAGAGCTTTTATTACAAACGGCTGATCTAACAGGAAAACCGTTAAGCCTCACTTATTCAGGAGATAATGAGGTTACAGGCAGTGCAGACAATGAGTCACCTGAACAAGCTTCCTATGAAAACCAGATTGCTGCGACAGCAGCCACAAGAGTCTTTCCGCAAGGAGCACTGGCCATTCGCAGATCCTTTAAGCAGCTTAATACGACTTACGAAATTCCGAGCATTTCCTGCCAAAGCAACAGTAGTCAAACGTTCAATGACAATTGCAATGTCGTTCGTATACCTGACGGTAGTGCCGCAAGCTCGATCGATGCCAATATGTTCTTTTTAATTGCTAGCAGTCCAACAGATTCTCAACATTCCTTCCAGATTGGGTCATTTAAAGTTCAACTCCAACTAACGAGCGAACAGGCTGCAGATTTTTCCAATATCAGTTCCGGTCCAGTACGGTTTACTTTGATTGATCCATTAACTCAAAGTGAGAACATCGAAACAGGACAATGGATTAAAAGGAATATACACGGTATCGACTTATATACTATCGAACTGCCTAGTAGCACAAGTGAGAGTGCGAGCGACACCCGCATTAAGACTATTTTTTTCACGGAACAAAATGGTTACGTTCGGCGGGGAATCCTCTCATCAGAAGGGGACGTTCAAATCGAGGACGATTGGTTCGTCAATAATGCAGCCTTGGATAGCCTCACGAACCTGCTGCAATCCCTTTGACGCGTCATAGAACGCTATT
>JAJRPK010000172.1 GCA_024280785.1 Gammaproteobacteria bacterium | reverse complement strand
TTCTGCATTATCTACCGTTGAAGCCATTGCCCTGGTATTATCTACGCTAGAAGATAACAGTGCTAAGTACCAACCTTTGCTGACATCGCTCGAGTGGATTATCGACCAACAAATTCGGGCGATGGGAACCGATGTTTTTAGGAAAAATTATCCCAAAAATAATTGATCTAACGCTATTTCTGCTATGAACAAATATCCACTTACTCGGCTATGACTTATTCAGCTTACGCGGCTTACGGCTTGATTGTGACAATATCTGTGTGAATCCGCTTCAATATTCCCTCAGCGGTATTGCCCAATAATTTTCCCTTGATTCCTTTTCTGCCCACTGTTCCCGCTACCACAATATCGGCAGATAGTTTACTGGCAATACTGGGAATAACTTTTTCTGCCGCACCGATTTTAGCGTGAATATTCTTTTTCTCGACACCGTTTTTCTCAGAAAACGCATCAATGACAGCTTGTAATTTTTGTTGTTTTTCACGAGCGTATTGTTTTGCCGAAATAATATCCATATCTACGAGTACCTGAGGTATTGTCAGTGCAAAAACAACATGAACTCGGCTGACATCGTTAGCAGCTAACGCTAACGCATATTGAAATATACGATAATTAAGCTTAACTTTGGACTGCGTGGTGGTGGCAAAATCTAAAGCCGCAATTATGTTCCCGGTCTTTTTCCATCGATTACCTGTGGTAATCATTACCGGTGCCGGACATTCTCGTATCAACTGCCAATCAGTTGACGAGTAAAAAAATGATCCACTACGATGAGCCGTTTTTATCACGGTGTCCACCGAATGCTTTTTGCAGTATGCGTTAATTGCCAAAAAAACCGTCTTGCTCCATTCAACTTTAATCGTAATAGACGAAGGTTTAATTTTTTGTAGCTTGACCAACTGCTTAAGTTCTTGCTGCCGATTAGCTATGATCTTTTTATGAAGCTGAGTTCGACTTAAATGGGTAAGTTCTGAATTTTTAAGCAATCCGTCAAGATGATGAATGTCAGCGTAGCAAAAACCTAGTAAGGTGATTTTCCCACCAAACTGTTGCTGAAGTGCTACCGCCTTTTTTAAGGCCCCATTTTTCCCACCCTTTACATCGGCAATAACCAATAAATTCTTCATTATCGTTTCCTAATTTATCAAGCCCTAATAATTAATCAAACCTAAGCAGCCACACCCACAACTCTACCCATGTTTGGCTAGTAATAATAACGCCACAAATAGCATCCTATCATTATCCTTTGTTTTTACCCGCAGTAAAACTTTCCTTTTTATCTCAAAGAAAGACTCCAGTCCCTGAACAAAATTATTTTTTACTCTCCCCCCACTAATTAGTTCCCAACAGCTCACACAATTATAGGAACTATTGCTCATATAAAATCGACTCGAGAGCAATTCGTATGACTGTTGCTACCCTTTAGCTATACGCGGATTAAAGACACGCTAAGGTTCAATATTTCCTTTACACCCTTAATCCACCGCTTGCCCCTTACTTTTAATGTCGCGGGAGATTTTTTCTTTCTCCAGTAAACCAGAGAACATACATTATGAAAAAATTATTGTCATTGTCAGCACTCCCAACATTAAGGCCACTACTTTCTAGCGTGATTTTATTCGGCTTGGCAGCCAGCTCTACGGCAGACACATTGAGTATTTCAATCGGCGCAAATGTTTGGCAGCAAGCATTGAGTGGTGGCGTTCAAGATGGCAGCAGTCTTATCGACGTTGAAGATGATTTAGGCATGGACGACGAAACTAACAACGTATTTTATGCGACGTTTGAACACCCTATTCCACTATTACCCAACCTCAAGCTACAGCATACTGAAATCTCTCAATCGGCGAACAATACATTACTTAACAATATCGATTTCGACGGTATAGATTACGATGGCAACATACAGTCGGACATTGATCTAAGTCATACCGATGCAACTTTTTACTACGAAGTTCTCGACAACTGGATCTCGTTAGATCTTGGATTGACAGTACGGCTATTTGATGGCGAAGTATCCATATCTTCATCGGTCGACTCTTCTTCAGAAGATTTAGAGGGACCCCTACCGTTACTTTATGGAAAAATACAGTTTGACCTGCCTCTTACAGGGTTATCCGCCAGCATCACAGTAAATGGAATCTCCTATGATGGAGACTCATTAATCGACGCTGCCGTTTCAATTGCTTATCAACTTAAAATGGGCTTGGGTATCGAAGCAGGCTATCGTCAGCTATCAGTAGATATTGAAGATGATGATTTACAGGCGGATATTGATTTGGGTGGCGCATTCGCTGGACTAACATTTAAATTCTAGTTATTAGTGTTTATGGGGGAAAAGTACCTAGCCGCGGGTAACGTCAACGTGAATACGTAAATTCTGGCCCGGCTTCAAGTACCGGCTTTTATCCAAATTATTCCATACAATCAAATCGTTTAACTGCACTTTAAAACGGCTAGCGATATCCGATAAATTATCCCCTGAACGAACCTGGTAGTAAACTTTTCTTAGTACGGGATTGCGACTAAAACTCGCCTCTGATTTACTATCAGAATGACTCCATAGCACTAATTTTTGCCCAGGCCTAATAACATCACCGGGAGCCTTGCCATTCCAGCTAGCTAATTTCGCCGTAGTGACCGAATGTTTTCGCGCAATGGTCCACCAACTGTCTCCCGATTTAACGATATAGTAAACGGCCTTTTGTCCCTTCTTTCGGGCCGATAGCAGGCGCTCATTCCGTTGCCTTGCACTCATTATATAATGACTGCTTTTTTCACTGGCGACGGGGATCATTAATGTACGACCTAGACGAATAGAATCATTCTTCAGATCATTAACTTTTTTTATCTGTTTTTTGCTCGCCCCATATTTTCTAACTATCTCGCTAAGAGTGTCGCCAGACCGTATCACATACTGATGCCAACTTAATCTGTCAGTTTTGGCAAGTGTCGCCAGTGACTCGACAAACTGAGCGCTATTAGCTAGCGGCAAGAGCAATCGATGAGGCCCTTGGGGTGGCGTTGCCCAACGATTATATTGTGGATTAAATCGATACAGTTCATCCATACTGATATCGGCCAAGTTGGCTGCCTGAGCCAAATCAAGTTGCGAACCAATATCTACCGTGGCAAATTTCAGTTGGCTTTTAATCGGATGTAAACTGAGGCCATACTTTTTTGGCTGCTTAATAACGGCGCTAATGGCAAGCAGTCGCGGCACATACCGCGCCGTTTCTTTCGGTAAAGACAATGACCAAAAATCAGTAGGCCTTCCCGCTTTTTTGTTGCGCCGAACCGCCTTACTGATACGCCCCTGCCCGGCATTGTACGATGCCAATGCCAACAACCAATCGCCATCAAACCGGGCATGAGCCTGACTTAAATAATCTATAGCAGCCTGTGTCGACGCTAAAACATCTCGCCTCTCATCATGCCAACCATTTTGCTCAAGCCCATAATGCTTGCCTGTTGATGGAATAAATTGCCACAAACCTGCCGCCCTTCCTGGAGAATAGGCAAAAGGGTCATAAGCGCTTTCTACAATAGGCAGCAAAGCTATCTCAGCGGGTAAACCGTGTTTTCTTACTTGCTCGGCAATATAAAATAAGTAAGGTTCAGCGCGTTGAGTAACCCGCACAAGATAATTGGGGTTGCGTTTCAACCACTCAATTTCCTGTTGTACCCTCGTTTCTGACAGCGACGCAGGCAAGGTAAACCCTGCTCTTATTTGCTCCCATAAGTCCGTCGGCCCCAAAGAGTCTCGCGATATTAACGTATTGGGAAAGAACCCAACACTCGCAGAAGAAACGATTTGAGATTCAGCCCTTACCAGATTGATCGGCAACAGTATGGCGGTCGAAAATATGGCAAAAATGATATTTAAAAGTAGTTTATTCATTGCATTTAATTTTAGGTCTTCTAAATCTTAAACGCAGCAGTTTAAGTCCTTAACAGGCTCGACAGTGAACTCGGTCACACTTTAGCAGCCGACCCTGAGTAGTTCTTGACCGGGCTGCAAGTTTTATGCTTATAAGAGCTTGAATGCTCAATAGCCAGCGGAGTCGTCACAGAATAAATTAAAATGAGAAAATTGGGTTTTAAAGGGCAGCTAAGCAAAAAAATTCTAGCCCGCATTAACCATGAAATGACATTAATAACCCGTGTAAAAATAGTGCTTGAAGGCGATGAACACTTTCAAGCCAGTAAAACTTAGCGAATAAAATCAAACAGCGATAAGCCGGATATCTTTACAAAACTCTGTTGCGCGGCCTCTAATACAAAACTTTGAAACGATAACCGGCTAATGGCCTCGGCATAGTCAAGATCGCGTAAATCACTCAACAAAGAATTATTAATTAAATCCAGACTTTCTTGACTGCTTCGCGCGGTATCAAGCGTATTGAGCCGAGCAGCAATACGGCTCCGCCCGTTGAGTAAGCTCTCTTGAATATTATCTAAATTGATTAAAGCGTCATCGAGAAAACTAGCTCGGTCAACATTGTCGACAAACGTTGCTAAACCTTCACCAATGCGAGCTACTGTCGTCAATAAATTTTGCTTGCTGGCCTGCTCTACAACCACCGTATCGCCGGGATTAAGTACACCGTCAAATTCTACCTCGACTCCAAAAATAGCAATAGGCGTAGAAATAGAAAACGGCTCATTGGCAGTAACAACTTGTCCATTAGATCTTCGCGTCACCGTATAATTTGGCCCTGCGGGAGCGATATCAGACAGATCGTTAAACGTAATAACGTAATCATCGGGCGTTGCTGCTTCAAAAACAGCACGATCAACCACTCGTCCTAACGAAACATCTGCTAATGAGGTATTGGCGGCACTTACTGACGCGACGACAGTTCTGTTGGCAACGGGGATATTAGCAAATAAGTCTTTGCCCGTTTCGTTGCTGGCAATATTTAAACTACTGGCGACTTGCTGGAATCTAACGCCCTCATCGCCTTGATAAATAAACCCGTCGCCGGTTGCTTCAAAAGGCTTAGTATTCGTTTTAAATCCGGAGAAAAGAAAATCACCACTACTGTCTCGGCTATTAACTATACCTACCAGTTCTTCGAGTCGTCGATTAATCTCTAATGCTATTTGTTCACGGTTTTCATTGGACAATGCGCCGTTACCTGCTTCGATAACAAGATCTCTGATGCGGTCAATTGATCGTTGAGCCGTCGTAATTTGTACTTCAGCTAATTGAAGCCTGCTATCGACATTGTCGATATTGCGGCGAAACTGCTCGCTTAATCCCAGTTCTGTTTCAACTTGTGAAATACGGGCGGCTGCTACTGGATCATCTGCAGCGGTCTGGAATTTAACGCCCGATGCAATTTGCTCTTGCGTACGCGTAAGCTGAGACGATGCATTAGTAATACCGGCCAAGCCGCGAGCATAAACTTGTGATGTCGATATACGCATAATTCTTACCCTTTCTTGCTAACTGCCGAACGCTAATTGACAGTGAAACATTTAAACTGCCAACTTAACAAAGCAGCCCATTAACGAATGGCAGACAATAACGTGTCAAAAATTTCTCTCGCCACAGTGATCAGTTGCGCTGACGCGGTATAAGCTTGCTGAAACTGAATCAATAGCGCGGCTTCCTCATCGAGGTTAACGCCAGATACCGAATCGCGCCTTGCTGTTATCTGAACCAATAGTGATTCGGCAGCTTCTCTATCGATCGCGACGGATGACGCCTGAGCCCCGACTTTAGATACTATTTGACCATAGGCATCAAGAAGACTAGAAACCCCTCCATTTAATATATCGGCTGATTGCAGTGAAATTAAAGCCAGAGCATTGCGGTTATCGCCTTCGCCG
>JAJRPK010000171.1 GCA_024280785.1 Gammaproteobacteria bacterium | reverse complement strand
GGCCTTGGTTGAGCGAGCATAATGCCGCATATCACCGACCTCATACTCATAAACACCGCTGTCAACAACGAGACGCTTGCCATCCAGCATCAACTCATAACTAAGAAAATCACAATGTGTATGACCTGGTTGATAGCCAGGGCCAATTTCACCACAATCCATTACTAGCATATCTGTAGCAGTTTTTATCCCGTATAAACCGGAATCATGTTTTTCAACAATTGTCGCCTTTTCGCCCTTCTGAGGTACCTCATAACCAAACAAACGACTCGCGTAGTCGTTAAGCTTTTCGGCTGTAGGGGCAATGCCAAAGGCTGAATCATTTAACAGTGGGATATCGCCATCGGGAAAAATAATATCGTTTAACCAATCTAACGCTTTAACACATACAACTTCAATTGCCTGGAGAAATTTAGCATCAAATAGAGCTTTATTACTTGAAGCTAAATTGTAAATATCGAGATAGTTCTCAAGCATCAAGCAATGATACTGCGGTGATCGCTCATAATGACCACCGTCATCAAGTGTTTGTTCCTTAATTTGTTCGAGAATTTCCCGCGACGCTCTTTGCAACCAACGCTCCGCGATTTTTCCCTTAAAGAAACAGCCAGCAAAAAGCAGCGCCTTCAGATTTTCAAAATAGTGATTAGCCAGGATATGCTTTTCGTCATTTTTCTCAAGCCACAGAACTTGGCAATAGAGGCTTTCTTTACAAAAAACATCATCAATAGGATTCGTTATAAAGAAGCTAATCCAATTAACGACTCGCAGACTAACAGTGAAAGGTTCCCAGCCTGGCACAGAACCCTGAGGGTTATTTTTGACCCAACTCTCAATTAACTGTTGCTTGACTTTGGCCGATCGACTCTCGCCGCGCAGGTAATCAAAATAGTGCAAATTGTATCGCCATAAACGACTTGTAAACTCCGGATTCCAATTTAGACTACCCGCGTTCACACCCAGCTCGACTTTTTTGTTGAGAAACCCAAACTCGTACAGGTGAGCGTTTGTTTCGTTTATTTTGATAGGAAGGCATCGTAAAGTTAAACCCCTACACCGGGGATACTCCACAATCTCAACTCTTCTAGCGGAGAGTTTTCGACGAACAAGGTAAAAGAAAAGCTGACTCGCTTTTAAATACCTAAGCGTCCGGACAAGACGAAAGATTTTATGAATCACAAGTAACCACTAACAAGTTAAGCAGAGATTTGCTCCATTATATCCAGGCAAGCTTCGCTGACTTCATATAGCTCAGCAAAGGGAATTAAAGGCTCTGCGCCGGATTCAATCGCGTCAACAAAAGCTTTAGCGCAATGATTATTACCTTTATCTTGTTTCATCATGCTCATCCGCTTAAATCCGGGCCAACCATAACCTTTCATTTTTCGAAAATTATCCAGTTGCAAAATCGCCCCTGCACAAAAAATTTCGAGTCGCTCTTTGGGAAAGGATTTATTACCGTTTGCCAGGTAATGCACCGTTCCCATGGATCCATTTTCAAAAGCGAGCAAAATAGTCACTTTGTCATTTTGAATGCCGTCTTGGCATCCTGAGCCAATCTGGATTGCCTTGGTTGTCACAATAGAAGCATCAGCCAAATAGCGAAGAAGATCAACAAAATGGCAAGCCTCGCCCAGCAGCCGCCCCCCGCCTATCTTTAGGTCTTGCGTCCAATGATCGGCAGGGATAGCGCCGGCATTGATAGTATAAATAAATGAAGCCGGCTCACCTGCTCGCTGTAGTAGTTCTTTAGCTTTTTGAATAAAAGGTGAAAACCTGCGATTAAAACCCACCATTAATTGCACCGGATTTTCTTTTTCCACCTCATAATATTTGTTAGAAATTGCTTGCAGATCATCTCGCGTAATAGCCAAGGGCTTTTCGACAAATACATGCTTACCCGCCGCTAGTGATTTAATCACTAGCTCTGCATGGCTGTCGTGACGAGAACTAATCACCACTGTATTATTGGTATCAGATTTAATCAACGCATCGGTATCCGTCGTTACATTGGCTATACCCATTTTTTTTGCAACATGCGTTCCACTCACGCCGGCATTACAGGATACCACCACTAATGCGGCATCAGTTTTTGCAAAAGCAGGAATCAGTACGCTGGTCGCATAGCTTCCCGAACCAATAAAACCGATACCGACACTCGCTGCAGCCAAAGATTTTGATAGCGTGACGGTTCTATCCAGAGATTGTTTAGTCGCGGACTCCGATGAATCAAATTGAAGCAGTATGCCCAGAGGGTTTCCACCACTGACGAGTTCATAAGCTTCGGTAGCCTTATCCAGATTATATCTATGGCTAATCAATGGCTGCATATCAATGCGTTTTTCAGCCATCATATCCAGTATGGCTTCAAAGTTACGCTGCTCGGTCCAACGCACAAAAGCATAAGGGTAATCATGGCCTTGATCCTCATAAGCAGGATCATAACGTCCAGGCCCGTAGGAGCAAGACACCTGAAAGGACAATTCTTTTTCATAAAAATCAGCCCGTGACATCTCCATACCGACAACACCGATGGGGACCATACGCCCCCGTTGCCGGCACATCGTTGCCGCCTGATGAATAGGCTCATTACTCTTGGTCGACGCCGTGATCAACACGGCATCAACACCGCGGTGACGAGAGAGCTGCTGTGCAGCTAACAACGGGTCTTCGCCGTTCGACAAATCAATCGCCTGCGCCCCCAGCTGTTTTGCTAACTCAACTTTAGCGCTGTCAAAATCAATGCCCAAAACACGACAACCGTGAGCACGCAGCAACTGGACGGCCACTAATCCTATTAAGCCCAGTCCGGTAACGACGACAGTCTCTCCCAGCGTTGGCTGTATTAATCGAATGCCCTGAAGAGCAATGGCTGCAATGACGGTAAAGGCCGCGTCTTCGTCAGCTACAGTGGGAGGAACCTTGGCACATAGATTTTGCGGTACGCAGACGACCTCTGCATGCTTGCCATTGGAGACCACACGATCTCCAGGTTTGAAGCCCGTTACACCATCACCCACTTCAACAACAGTGCCTACATTGCAATAGCCTAGAGGGAGGGATTGGTCCAACTTATTCTGAACGGCTGCGATGGTGGGCGCTAAGCCATCAGTTTTTACTTTATCGAATACCTGCTTAACTTTATCGGGCTGCTGACGAGCTTTGTCGATCAGATTAGCTTTGCCGAATTCAACTAACATGCGCTCAGTCCCAGCAGAAACCAGCGTTCTAGTCGTTTTTATCAGCAGGTGGCCAGGCCTGCATCCTGGACTGGGAACTTCCTCAATCTCCGTGTCACCGTTTTTCAGATTCTGGAGAATTTGCTTCATAAATTTAAGCCCGAGCGTTGAATTCGCATAATCATCTTTAACTCAGTGCCAGCGATCCCCAAGCTTAAGTCAATGATTTTATTTACTATTAAATTGTAGCCGAGCTTAGGATTTTCGCCAAAATAGCATAGACGAAGGCTATCGGTGAAAAGCTTACTTTACTTTCTCACCAAAAAACCAAATGAACCCTTGGCCTTGGTTAGTGGGTTCCCGGGCAATCCCATACATTTTAATGCCGTTTCGTGCAAACTCCCTAAGCAGTTGCTTGTAGCCAAATCGTATACCAGACCAATTTGTTGACCGCTTTAGTTTCGCTCCACAAACTGGAACCCCGAACTTCTTGCTCCAACCATAAATCAAAAACTGGCGCTCAAATGCATAAGTATCTTGTAGGTAGGTATTTTCGAAGGGTGGCATGAACACCATTTCAAAGTTCAACCTCACTTTGCCGCCCGGTTTAAGTGTTCGGGCAATTTCTCTAATGGATTTTTCTACAACAGATTTTTCCTTGATGTGTTGGAATACAGCATAGGAATAGATTCGATCGAAGTGGTTATCTTCAAATGAAAACCCACCTTCATCATTAAGCACTGAAAAGTGAGCCCCATTTGTTACGTTCTTGTTGGCATGCTCAACAATTGTCTTCGATATATCGATGCCGTAAACGTTATCGGCGGTATGATCATCAGCCACTGATTTTACCAAGCGCCCCATACCGCAACCAAATTCAAGTATTTTCATTTGTTCCGTTGTACGGGTTTCCAGCAACCATGGTTTAATCCACTGGTCTACCATTTCTCTTCCACGAGAATAAAATAGCTCAAGCTCCTCCGGGCTTGGTTCGGGACCACTGCCAGAAAATTCATCCAGGCTCATAACTCCGTAAAGCGGGTTTTCTTTTGCTTTTTCTTCCCAGCTTTTTTCTTCTAAGTACTCTTTTGAGGGACGTGTCATTATGGAGCGTCCTATGCAGCTTTAGACTTGTTTACTTGCGAGTATAATTTTCCCGAAAAAAGATGGACTTGGTTTTGGGGGGATAGGATCAATTCCAGTAAGTTACCATGGACTCACGTGGAATAGAAGATAAAGGGCCATCACTTTAGATTAGACTCATATTAAGAATTACTTGAATTTTTATAGGCTGATAAAACGCAAAACCCACCATTTACACGAAGGTAAAGGTGGGTTTTACAATCAGGATATAATCCTAATTTGCTGTATGCCTCAGATACTGAGAGACAGCTTAGGTACTGCTATGACGTAGGGCTGGTCAGACGATCTTCGGATAGAGAAAAAGACTCTACCTTAGACCCGCCAAAACGCGAATATTTAACATTCGCCCAAACCACAAACGCCCGTGTAAACGTATAAACAAAGAATCTTCCGATACCTCTGTTTAAATATGAACGGAAACCATTCATCATGAACCCCCTCGAATTAATTCGGAGGGGCCAAGGGGGACTGCTATAAGAACATATTCAACATTGACATGCAAGCTATTACCGCCCTTGGATAGACGCTAAGACTCGCTGGACGCACAGTTGTAAAAACCTTCCAAGTCACTGATATATATCAGATTTTATTAGGTATGTCTTTCATTGGGGGATCTACGAGTATGCCGAACTCCTTAAGGAACACATTTAGATTCAACGACTTACAAATTTCCATGAGCGATCGATATTTAGTCACTTTTCGTCCGTGAGCGACTCAATTCTAATAGCTTCAAGCTCACAAAAAAGTAGCTCAAATTCGTTAGTGTAGACAAACTCCGCTTGTGGTAGGCTTTGCAGCGAGGACTTCCACTGCTTTACCCGGTCACCGCTAATGCTTAAAAGGCTTTGAGCTGCCTGCTCTGGAGTGCTTAAGTCTACAGACATCCCAATACCCGCCGTTTCGACCTGCTCACCATCCTTAGAACCAATGCAGGTAATTAGGGGCTTTTGGAAAAAACAGGCTTCGTAAAACCGATTAGTCTTGGCCCACTGGTGATTACCCCATTTTTCACCTGAAAAGGGATAGCAAGCCCAGACTATATCGCATGAATTATAAATCGAGGACAGGTCGTCCGGGTTATTGTAAGGGCCTCCATAACTGACCCATTTTTGCTTCTCGATAATGGCAGCAACTCCGTCTAACTCGAAAAAAACTCCCCTTATAATAACTCTAAATTTACCGTCAGCCTCGTCAACGAGCTTAAAAAGCGTTTCAAGAGAATGCTCACATCGAATAAGGCCAAAATATCCGATAATCAGTTGATCGGAACTGTCACGCGTTATTTCTACCTCACTATTGTCGTTAACCAGCTCAAAGGGATTAATTTTATTTTCTATTTCCAACCATCGCTCTGGTACCTTATTCAAAAACCGAGCCGCATAATCCTCAATGTAGTACCGTGAACTCACCAAAATCAATTCGCACCGTTCGAACGCAAACAACAGAAAGCTTTGGGTAATATGATTAAAAACACTGTCGCCAACAAACATTTTACGAATGTCCAGTACAAACAATACGATTTTTATATCGCTCTTAACCGCGGTTTTTGCCATCCAGGCAAACAGGAAATTATCTAACGTATAAACAAATACAACGTCAGACCTGGGCATTAGATACATAAGCCGTTCTAGCGATTTCTTGTATGTCGGTATCCGTTTTAGTAATTTTCCACGCTCCAATCGGCCTAACACCACATCCACCTTGCGCTCTCTACTGGACTCCCCCTCTCGAGTAAATGCACAGACCATAGTTTGCCCGCCATTTCTTCTCCACAGGTCAATATGGGTGAAGTGTCGACCAACAATTGCGCCAAGACTGGGAAGCATAAAAAGCGCATTCATATAAAACCCCGGTTATTTTATTAACAACGAATAAAATCTAACTAATATCTTATGGGTCGGCTCTATTGAAATCTTAGCTCCAATACGGTGACAGTGTGAAACAAAAGGATTGCCAGGAACCTCTTTATTACTCACGAAGAATCAATACTTTGATTACTTTACTTACCTTATTATCTCAGCCTGGGAAAAGCCTAGTAAAATTTACCGTTAGCATATACTAATCACCCACTTGCGAACGGGTTCTCCGCTTGGTGATGTTGACACGTCGCTGTTTTGTCGAAAGTATGCAATATGCTATTCCAATCCAAAACGGAATGAAATGCGGCTGCCCCGGTGCCGTGTTGTACTCTGTAAAGCTGTAAATAGCGACGGGCAACAAAATAAAAAACAGCATTTCTCTCTTTTCCTGTATATCGGTAAAATAGCCTGAATAAAAAGACCAAAAAAGAATTCCCATAAATATGATGAAGCCTAACCATCCTGCTTCTAGCAAATATCCCAGATAGGTATTATGTAACCCTCCGCCCACAACTTGCCGACCGACATTGATGCCCACGCCCAAAGGGTAGTGAACGACCGACTCTCCAATCGAGTTCCAAACTTGAAATCTGGCATTAATTGAGGTCGCAGTCTTACTATCAAGACCTTTTTCGACTCTTTGCACCGTAAACTCGGAGGCTTTTACAACAGTATCGCTAGCACCACTGTACACTGCAGCAGCTAATGCTATCGGAATCATTATCATTGCCACTATCTTTCCTGGCGCTTTCAAAACAAAAATAAAATAAGTAGTAATGACTACCAGTGCGCATAATATTGTCGCTCTCTTGCCGGATACAGCAGCAACTACCAGGCAAAATAACACCATGCCAATGAAAAATATTGACCAAATTTTACGCTTTGAAAAACTACTATAACAGCAGGCTAGCCCACCAAGAAATAAAGGAATCATCATGGCCACGACAATCCAACTTGTGTAAATCGCAGGAAATGGTCGACCAATTCTATAATTTGGTAAATTCGCTAACGCCAGTAACAGAAAATACAAGCCCATGAGCATCAGTGGAAATGTTAATTTAACTTGGGCTCGCTTATAGTCGGCATTATCTATCAAATAGTATACGTACTTAATCAAAAATAGTACCTGGAATATAAACCAGACTGCATACGTTAAGGCTTCAAATGGGTCGGGTGACAATGGGATAGAAAATATAACCGCAGCCATAAAAACAAGCAAAAATGCTGACATCTTGCCGAGACTAGCACCACGTCGATGAATCGTAATAAGATAAAAGTAGCCAAAGACTGCCAGCGGTAATCGGGCATAAGCAATCGGCTTTAGGGGACTCAAGACAGGTTCTACACCACCCGCAAAAGGAAAGGTTAAAAACGAATAGTTGGCCGCAGTGATGATCAGCAAAGACCAGTAGATTAAGTCTGCCGTACGGCTTGTTTTTCTCGTTAATCGCGCCCTAGAAACCACTATGAAAACCAAAGCTGTTCATGTTAACCAAATTTTTTCACTATACTATTCATTTTAGCTTAGCTCAATTCAGCTTAGCTCAATTTCTGTATGCTGCGGGGTACTATAGCAAAGGCTAGCACGGTATTATCGAACAAAAAGAGACTCATACG
>JAJRPK010000170.1 GCA_024280785.1 Gammaproteobacteria bacterium | reverse complement strand
GCCTGACGTAGAAAATATCATTGACCTGGGTTGTGGCAACGGCATACTGGGTATGTTCGCCGCTCAAACTTTTTCAAAACTGACAAAAAGTAAAAAACATTTCACGTTTATTGACGATTCCTATATGGCCATTGCCTCGGCAAAGGAAAATTTTTCCGCGCTTGCTAAAGAAGGAGTAAATCAAGCGTATAACAATATAACAGCGGAGTTTTTTTCACAAGATTGTTTACTAGAAGATCAAAGGTCGCAATGGATTATCTGCAACCCACCGTTTCATGACGGTAGCGCCATCGGTGCTCATATTGCTAAAAGAATGTTTCAACAAAGTTATCGTGCTTTAGAAACGAAAGGACAACTTTGGATTGTCGCCAACCTGCACCTGAACTATCACCATCAGATTCAAAAAATATTTGGCAATCAGCGTCCGATATTTTCAAATAAAAAGTTTGTTGTGATTATAGCTGTGAAGGAATAAAGCTTTGGGTAGTGTGAAAATTCTACGACCTCTAAGTATAACGCTTTGCTTTTAATCTACTAAAGAGAAAATACCCAACAAAAATTAACAGCAATACAATTAATGAAGATAACAATGTTTGATTGTCATTATCTACTTGGACGCCTTTTCCTCCCTCTTCAATCTGATAACGAGCCGTATTATCTTGACGGACCACTTCATCTTTTATCGAATGATTCCTGCTATACAACCTTTCAATCTCCTTACTCGCTAATGTACCTGTATCGAGCCGATTTGAAATTTCATGTAGCAACGCTACGCTATTTTCGTCATTCTTTACACGCTGAACCAATTTATCTACGGTTACGCTATTTGATTCTGCAATACTAATTTGCTGCTGCAGAGCCTGCCAAGATTTTTTTTGGCTCCGCAACTGAGCATGTTCGATGTTGTTCACATCACGAATGATACCAGTAGTTTTTTGTTGTACATTAGTCACATCGACGAGGCTAGTCGGTGTTTGCAGTTGTATTGTTAACACATTTTTTTCTAAACGCTCTAATGAGGGCTGTTCTCTTTTTTTGAAATTAACTTTCATCTCCGGAGTAAATTTTTTAATAACGTCGCGTTGCGCACTCAAATAATGCAACCGATCTGCTTCAGCAGATGCTAGGTAGCAAAAAAAAGAAAATAGTAGAATCGCTAAAGTATTTAAGCACTTGGCTATATTATTTTTAAATTTAGCGTTGTTCATAATAAAAAGTCGATAACTCATCAAGGCACAATCTCCAACTGAAGCACATCAACTTGCGTTGTGACAACAGGGCCAGAAGGGCTTTCAAGAGCTTGCCAGGTTATCGTCACGGTATAAATTCCCGGGCTAGCTGACGCAAAAGAATACAATGTGTAGCCCAAGTCAAAATACGGTGCGGCAGACGTACCACCTGCCTGAATACTATCAAAAGTCAAGCTGCTAATGATTCCTCCTGCGTTGATTGACATACCAAGATTAAAACTGCTTGTACTGGAAAACTCGGCGGGTGTTAAGTTCATGCGATAACTGCCGCTCACATTGCTGCCAGCTTGCATAATAAGATCACCGCCTGGCACCGCCGTTAAACGAATATCAATATCATAAATTCGAACTAAGCCGCTCGGACTTGTCGCCGTTAAAGTAATTGGATTTGTGCCATCGACTAATGGAACATCAACACTGAACGTCGCCGTACCATCCCCAACCGGTGTCAGTGTCGCTGAAATACCACTGGCAACTACAGTAGCATTTGCGTCCCCAACCGTCCCTTGAAGTGTTACAGGCGATGAAGTCACCGCATCATTATTTTGGTGAGAAGTAACATTTATGGTTGGTACTGGCGGCAATAACGCGGGGTCGTAAACACCAACCAATCTTTGCGACTGGATTGTCGCAATAGGAAAGCAACTAGCCGAGGCTAGCGTATGGGTCAAATCAAGTGTGTGTAGGCCCACAGGAGAATCTATACTTGCCGCCAAATTATGCTGCCAAATAGTAGGGCTGGCGTAACCGCCTTGTGGCGACCCCGTTAGAGTAAGCCCCAGGCCACTACAATTGTCGCAGAAGTTAGTGAAATGGCATCCGGCCGCGACGGCATCTTCGGAGGTAAAGTTAGTGCTGTGGGTAAAATCAACGCTGCCGCCCATGGCTACATTAACTAGCTCGTTAGATGAAGACACACCTTTAATAACATTGAAGGATTCTGACGATGCAAACCCTGTACTATTTGAAGCACTAACCGTCATCGGATTATCACCATCGACTAAATTTACAATCGCATAAAAGAACCCAGTTACAATGTTAACCGGTACATCACCGATTCCATCATAGTTTACCGCACTTACTGTCGCTACTTGTCCGTTAACAATGACACTGGCGTTGACATCTTCTACTGCGCCAAACAAGAGAATGTTGGAATCGGTCACCGTTTGCCCGTCTTGGTGTGACGTTACTCGTACTGTAGGCGCAGGTGTCGCTCTGCTTAGCACTTCAATAGATTGAATGCGATTTTCTGAAGCAAAAGGAGGCTGGGAATTTACGCTAAATTCATAAGTTACATCTGTACTGTAAATGCCTGACGTCAAATTAAAATTCGCCTTCACTCTTTCGTTTGCCCGCCATAAACCCGGCGTTCCAGTAATATTGGGCGGAAACCCATTCAGCGTAGAATGAGTAATCCCAGTCGGAACGTCGTTTTCTATAGCCGTAAGATTGCCAATGAGTATTAGAGGGTCTAGATTAAAATACTCGTCGTAGCTAATCTGAGTGTCTGGATAAAGCTTAATACCACTAACTATCTCCACCTCTACATAGGATACATCTTGCCAAATTAAATTCTGCGATCCATTTTCTTTAAAGCTAATAATGACAGGATAAACACCTGTTCCTATCGGCGTCTCTGGATAAGAATTGGAAACTTCCATTGTAACAATTATCCGATTCCCCCCAATGAACTCATAAGAAGGAAACTGCCGACTACGAAGCCAGCTAGGCGAATATTGTAAAGAAGTTTCTACGTCGCTATTTGCCAAAACCCCAATTTGTATCGCCTGATACAGGCCGGGGGGAACTAGAATTTCATGGGTATAGCGTATAGAACCACCCCATTCGCTTAATGTCGCTTGCTGCACAGCCGGTGTCCCAGAATAATTCAACGTAAAAGACTCTGTTGTCGCCAAGCCTTGCGCTCCTGGGCCTACCGCAGCGATCTCAATAGTCGTCGCACCATTAAGAATAAGTACATCATCTATCGAAAAGCTACCGCCTGTTATTTCTGCTTGAACACCATTGACCGTAATCTGGCTAACGGGGTTGATAAATGTTCCCGCTATTGTTACCCGATCCGAACTGACTGTTTGGCCATCAACATGGGAGCTTATTGTAATAATCGGCGCAGGAGGAGTATCTAGTTCAACCGTACGAGTAGCAACGGGTGTCAAATAGCCTGTCTGAAATACCTCAATCGTATTGGTTCCTTCAACTAGAGAAATATCATTCCAAGTCGTTGAACCAGTATTATTTGTTAACGTAGAAATCTCATCGCCATTAACTATTAACGTTAGAGGCACATCGACTCCAGAAGAATAACTCGCAATCACATCAATTGGGTCTACAAGCAGAACCTGACCCTCCGTGTGAGAAGTCACGTCCACCGAAAAGGAAGACGTCGAAGCCAAATTCAATGAAAATGCTTGGTTGGAGTTTAATCCATTGAAGCCTAGCGCCTGCACATTGACCGTATTACTGCCCTCATTAGGTAAATCTATAATTGCTGTATAAGATCTATGGGGCTTATCTGGGTCTCCTAAAAATTCAACCGCAGGGATTTTAGATCTGCTTGCCGGAACACCATTAATCGTCACAACAGCGGCAGCATCGTTGGAAACCACAACTGTAACGCCCAATGGCGATTGAGGAACTGTAGTGCCATCTGGAGGCCAATAAAGCGTAACATTGGGAGAATCCGTCGACTCAATAACCGTTGCCTTAATAGGGAATCTGGCAAAATGCCCCGTACCCTGTACCCACCAAGAAAAATCAAAATCGTAAACACCTGACAAAGGAGCAGTCGTTTCTATGGAAAAATCGAGCTCTGTTTTACCAAGAATGTTCTCAATATCATACCCCGTTTTTATGCCTTCAAAGAAATCAGGGGCGCCAATTAATAATCCACCGAAAGACATAGTGCTGGGGATCTGATCTTGCCATACTTCCGGCGCCGCGGTCAGTGTGCTAATTCGGTCTCTCGTTTGGTTACCATTAAACGTGAGTTCTATAGGTTCTACGTT
>JAJRPK010000169.1 GCA_024280785.1 Gammaproteobacteria bacterium | reverse complement strand
GTATGGTTGTAAAAACTGTGGCTAGCTACGTAGCAGATCAAACCTATAAAGAGTGCTTACTGTGCGCGTAGCGGACGTTGAAGCGGCTTATTTAATCTGTGAGAATACTAATACTGGCTACCACATAAGATCATCTGGAATTTTATAGTCAGCGTATAGGTCGTCAGCATCTATTTCTTCACCGCCAGGGACGTTTTGTAACACCACAATATTTTCGTCTCTTTGTTTTATTTTTTCGGCAACAGCGGCAGGGACTAATTCATATTGCTGATTAAGGCTCGTGATCGCGATTAAACCTGAGCTTAGTTGGTTTTGTAATAGGCTGGTTACGTAGAGGGTTTTTATTTTTGTTCCATCAGTAAATTGAAATTTCACGTCACTGCCCTGACGGTCAATGCGATTAACATCAATTAATTGTTTGATTTGTGCGGCAATGGCTTTTTGGGAGGCTGCTTTTTCACGTTGCCGGTTGCTTTCTCTATCTCGCTCAGACTTTTCGGCAAGCGTCTTCTTTGCTTGTTCTTTGGTCTCGTCGACCTGACTCTGTCCCTTTGGGATTTGCTTTGCTTTTTTTCGTTGCTCTTTTTTAATTTTTTTGGCTTTTTTTTCGTCGATCATCCCGGCTTTTAGAAGCTGATCTTGTAGCGATGCCATGTCTGAAATTCCTGTCTAAGGTGTGCCGTGTTTAATAGGCTGAATACAGAGTGATGTGAGAGTAAAGTTACTCTTAATTTGTCGCCTTCGGCTAGTGCATTTATGTCGATTTGGATGGCTGCACTGTGATATATCGCTTGTATTATGACAAGACGGCTTGCTCTACATTTTGTTGGCTGGCGAGGTATTCTTCATAGCTGCCTTGATAATCGATCAGCTGCTGGTCTTTGATTTCAATGACGCGAGTCGCCAGAGAAGAAACGAATTCGCGGTCGTGGCTAACAAAAATCAATGTTCCATTATAGTGTTCAAGTGCTAAATTTAAAGCTTCGATGGATTCCATGTCGAGGTGGTTAGTTGGTTCGTCCATAATTAATACGTTAGTTTCCATCATCATTAGCTTGCCAAATAAAAGGCGGTTTTTTTCTCCACCCGAGCATACTTTGACTTTTTTCTCAAAATCATCTGAAGAAAAAAGCAGCCGTCCGAGTGTCGCTCGTACGATTTGGTCGCCGTGATGGGGCCTGCGCCACTGTGTCATCCAGTCAAATAAATTATCGTTACAATCAAAGTCGACGCTGCTGTCTTGGGGGCAATAGCTGGCGGTAGCATTTTCTGCCCACTGTATGCTTCCACTGTCAGGATTGATTTCATTCATCAGACAACGTAGGAGTGTTGTCTTACCCACGCCATTTTCCCCGATAATTGCTAAGCGAGTGCCGGCATCCAAAATTATGCTGCCGTCGTGAAACAGTGGTTTATTGTCAAATCCATGGCCAATTTTCTTTAAGGTCACAGCCTGACGGTGTAACTTTTTGTCCTGACTAAATCGAATGTAGGGGGTAGCTCTACTGGACGGAATGATATCTTCTAATTTTATTTTCTCAATTCGTTTGGCTCGCGAGGTTGCTTGTTTTGCCTTGGATGCATTTGCCGAAAAGCGGCTAACGAACTGCTGTAAATCAGCAATCTGTGCGGTCTTTTTCGCATTTTCTGAATGTAGTCGCTCACGTGCTTGCGTTGAGGCAATCATAAAGTCATCGTAATTGCCAGGGTAGACCCTAAGTTCCCCGTAATCGATGTCGGCGATATGAGTGCACACGGCATTTAGAAAGTGTCGATCGTGAGAAATGATAATCATGGTGCTGTTAAGCTCGTTGAGCATTCCCTCTAACCATCGGATAGTGTTGATGTCCAGATTGTTGGTCGGTTCATCGAGTAGCAAAATGTCGGGGTCTGAAAATAAAGCTTGAGCCAGTAAAACCCTTAATTTTCGACCTGGGGCCACTTCGCTCATGGGCTTGTAATGCCGCTCTTGTTCGATTCCCGCGCCCAGTAAAATCTCGCCCGCGCGACTTTCTGCACTGTAGCCATCCATTTCCGCAAATTGGGTCTCTAAATCTGCCACCTTCATTCCGTCCTCGTCAGACATCTCAGGAAGAGAATAGATGCGGTCTCGCTCCTGTTTTATTTGCCACAATTCAGCATGGCCCATAATGACAGTGTCGATGACTGAGTATTCTTCAAAGGCAAATTGATCTTGCTGCAGCACACCCAAACGCTCGTTGGGGGAGAGCGATACGTTTCCTGAACTTGGGGTTAAGCTGCCGTCCAGAATTTTCATAAAGGTTGATTTGCCACACCCGTTAGCGCCAATTAGGCCGTATCGGTTGCCGTCGCCAAATTTCACCGAAATGTCTTCAAACAACGGTTTGGCGCCAAATTGCATGGTGATATTTGCGGTCGAGATCAATGGATTATCCTGTCAGAGTATCGATAAAGTGCGCTAAACGCACATCATAAACGGTGGCGTACTATAGGGATTTGCAAGCTGAAGGTCGAGATAACTGTATGGCAATTGTGCATAGGCTCTTATACATAATCCGATTGAGAAGGGCGGGCAGCCAGTATTTTCCAGATTATCGGGCTTTTTTAGACGGATTTGTTTTCGTTTATGGGCTGGAAGTCATTTGACTAGAAAAAGGTCTTCAGGATCGGAAGGAATACGATTAAGCCCAATGTCACTGCCGTTGCTGCACTCATTAGCACGGCAGCTGCAGCGAGGTCTTTGGCTTTTTTTATCAGTGGGTGATCGTCCGTAGTTACCAGGTCACACAAGTATTCAATGGCAGTATTTAATGCCTCGCTAATCCAGACCAGTGAGATCGCAAGGAGCAGGATACACCACTCCGTAGCACTGACTTTGAATACCGCCCCGAGAATAAGAACCAGAGCAGTGGCAAGAGCATGAACTTGAGCATTGTGCTCATTTTTGACC
>JAJRPK010000168.1 GCA_024280785.1 Gammaproteobacteria bacterium | reverse complement strand
GACCCTGCATCAAGAATCGACTGGATAATTAAACTTGTTAATCGGCTAGGAAATCTCGAAAGTGTATAAACTAATAAAATTGTTTTACTCTACACCCAATCAAAGGCTGAATGTTCACAGCAGCATTTTATTAGCTACGCTCATTTTGAGCGCGGCAATGACCCCCTTAGTTTCACATTCTGAGCCATCTATTGTTCTCGATGCAGAACAAAATGCCGCTGTAAACTTAGACGATGTTTATCAGGTTGAAGTCATTGCTTTTGCTCATCGCTATCAAGAGGCAGGAGAACAACAACAATGGCAAGCCAATCCTTCTTTGCATTACCCTGACAAGCTCATATTTTTACGCGATGTTTTAGATCCTGTACAACTACTGCATGACTCCGTTCTGCCGAATGAACCAACAACCAGAGCAGTTATCGAGTCTTCAACAATTGCAGACGCACCGTTCATTATCGACGATGAGATTGTCACAGGAAACACTATATCGTTAGCTCAAGATAAAAGCCTTACAACGAATGAAGAGACCCAACTTCAAAACAATCAAATCCCATCGCAAATACTCGAAATTCCAGTTTCACTAGCTCCCGAATTAATGCTCTCTCTAGACGAAAAAGAACTAACATTGAGCAGCATCGCTACAAAGTTATCGCGGCAGTCGAGGTACCGCCTGCTTTTTCATAAAAGCTGGTACCAAGAATTACAACCGAAGAAAACCGCTCCTGCGATGCCACTTTCTGGCGGCACAGTGTACGATGACCATCATGAGTTAGAGGGAACTATCCGTATAAGTAAAAACCGATTTCTCCATGTTACAGCCCATTTGTGGCTAACAGATTTTGTTGAAAAAGGTACTTTTCTTTATGAAGAGACGATACGCCGCGTAGATGCCGGCAGAGCGCTACCAATAAATGCAACACTGCCAATGTTCCCCATTAGGCCGCTCCCTGTACCACTAACTGTACCGCTATCTGAGCCCAACGACCTTCTTGATCAAGAAGCCGAAAGTTTAGAGGAACTGATTGCTTTGTCAGATAATAAACCAGAGTCAGCGCTTAATACGAACCAAGTCATGACCACCAAACCGGTGAAAGGAAATATTTTTACTACCAGTACTTACTCTCAAGATAAGCTTAGGAGCGACGAAGTCGAAGTCGAAGTCGAAGTCGAAGTCAGCTTAGTCAAACCCAACTTATATCAAATAAAATCTATTGTTGAATTAAAAGAGTACAGAAAAATGCGCAGAAACGAAGTGCATTATCTCGACCACCCCTTATTCGGTATTATTGTAAAAATAACCAAGTTTGAACCAAAAGAAGAAACCTTAGCCGATGAAGGCACCTAACAAACTAACAGCATTGCCATAATAATTTTTTTACATTTGCCATGGTAGATTCCAAGCTCGTTGATATATCTTTTGTAGACACTAGCGATTCCGTCAATCCCGCGGCAGGGTTTACCACCATACATAGCGAGACGTAATCTATACCCCGTTCTCGGGCGAGCCCAGCCTCCGGCATAACAGTCATTCCAACCAAATCACAACCATCTTTAATCAAACGTTGAATCTCTGCTGCAGTTTCCAGACGAGGCCCTTGGGTGCAGCCATAAGTTCCAAAAACGGGAACGGCCAGTCCTCGCTGTTCTGCTATTTGATGTATTTGCTGCTGCAGTTCAGCTGTGAACGGAAAAGTAAAGTCAATATGATCATCGAAGCTGCCTAAGCAATCGAAAAACGTATGCTCCCTGCCATAGCTATAATCAATTATCTGCATCGGCATCAGCAGACTACCGACAGCAATATCTAAATTACAAGAACCAACAGCGTTGACTGAGATAATTCTATTTACTCCGGCATCTACCAATGCCTGGATATTTGCCCGGTAATTTACTTTGTGAGGTGGTATCGAATGGTCCTCGCCGTGACGGGCTAAAAAACACATATCGAATAAGCTAGATGAAAATTTATCTTTTTCAGAAGAGTCTATTCTAGTGGCATTTAAACCCGTTTCGTCGTCCTTAGCCTTGCGAACAAAAGTAAGGGCGCTAGAAGGTAAACCAAATACCGTCTCAACCTCGATCACCCGAGTCGCCTGTAGTGACTCTAAACCGTAGAGGCCACTCCCGCCTATAATCCCTAACATGTTCTACCACCTAAGATACAAAATGAACTCTGAGCAACAATGAGTGGAAATCTCCAACATATTCACAATTCACAATTCACAAAACCAGGACAATCTATTAAAAGATTATAGATTACTCAATATTTCTGGCGGTGTGTCATGCCCCAGTAAATCGACAACCTGAGTGGGAAAAGCTACTTCTGCACCTTGGTCGGCAATAATTGCCAACACCTTCATCAAAACATCTTGCTTCACTTTGTGATAGTACTGCCAGTTGACCGTTTTAGTAAAACAATAGATAAAGAAATCTAACGATGATTCACCAAAGGCGTTGACATTAACCATTAGTGTTTGCGACTGGTCAATTTCCTCATGCTGCCCTAGCATCTGCGTCACTTCTAAAACAACTTTTTCTAACACCGCCGCATCATCGTAACGCAACCCTATCGTTTCATAAATTCTTCGGTGACTCATCCGCGAAGGATTCTCTACAGAAACTTGAGCAAAGGTAGAATTAGGAATATATAACGGCCTTTTATCAAAGGTCCTGATCCTGGTGAGGCGCCAGCCAATATATTCAACGGTTCCTTCAATTTCTTTATCCGGTGAGCGAATCCAATCACCGACAGAAAAGGGGCGGTCGAGATAAATCATCAACCCGCCAAAGAAATTAGATAGTAGATCTTTTGCTGCGAAGCCGATAGCGATTCCTCCGATACCTCCAAAAGCAAGTACACCTGAAATGGTATATCCCAAAGTCTGTAGCACAACTAACGATGAAGTAATAATGATAGCCAGACGAACTAACTTACCCAGAGCATGCACCGTGGATTCATCTATCGGGGCTTCATCCGCTTCGTCCGGTTCTAGCGCGAGAAAATTAGCTTCTGCTTCGCGGATAAAACGAACCAAAAACCATGCGATTAAACCGATGACTAAAACGTCTCGCAGTGGATCGATAGCCTCAAAAATAACGGCATCAGACATAGAATGAACGATCTCTGCAGCCCATGAGATACCAAGAACCCAAATAACCACAGTAACGGGGCGCCGCGCGGCTTTGACTAACGCATCATCCCAAAGTGTCTCTGTTTTTAGCAATTGTTGCTGCAATTTATCGAATAAGCGTTTGGCGATAAAATTGGCCAACAAGCTCAAAAATACGATGACAAAAACCTGAGCGATCCAGGCATACCCCCCTGAAAGCCCATCGAACATCTGGTTAAACGTTTCCATAATCAATTTCTGCGTTTTGTTTTAATTTATAAGAAGCCGCAGCTTGGTTTACCCGTGTAGTTTTAGCTTCTCGACACCTTTAGCTTCTCGACACCATTTCAGTGTAAACTTACCAATAAGGCACTTGAGAAGAATACCCTTTATTTCAAGACCGTTGCTGGCAGGGATGCCAGCGTCGAACTATAGGGACATATTTATGTGTGTCTTGAAATAAAGGGTATTCTTCTCAAATGCCTCGGTAGTAACACGACTTAATGCCTCCCTACGAAACCACAAGTTTACTCGCTTTAGTAAGCTCAATCTAGGAGGATATAAAGCCTTCGATATTAAGCTTGTCTATCAACATGCAATCAGCTTTCCGTTTGCTAGCATCAGGACAAGCCCCAACAAAGAAAATTAAACTGACAAACCCATGTTAAAAAAACAACGTGCCGAATTAATTTTTAAGCACCTTAATAAACTGTATAAAACGACTCCTATCCCGTTAGACCACAAAGACCCTTTTACTCTTTTGGTCGCGGTATTGCTGTCTGCCCAGTGTACTGACATCCGCGTTAATCAAGTAACTCCGGCCTTATTTCAACTCGCCGACAATTGTAACGACATGGCCAGACAAAATGTCGATGAGATTTACACCATCATCAGGCCTTGTGGCTTAGCGCCAAGAAAATCTAAAGCTATTGTAAGCTTGTCACAGATATTAGTAGAGCAGCATTCCAGCAAAGTTCCAGAAGATATGGCATTGCTAGAACAACTTCCAGGTGTGGGCCATAAAACAGCCAGCGTCGTTATGTCGCAGAGCTTTGGCCACCCCGCGTCTCCTGTCGATACTCATATTCATCGCTTAGCGCAGCGCTGGGGCTTAACGAATGGCAAGAATGTGGTACAAACAGAAAAAGATTTAAAATTACTTTATGCACCAGAGCACTGGAATAAGCTGCATTTACAAATTATTTTTTATGGCCGTGAATACTGCTCTGCCAGAGGTTGCGATGGTACTGTGTGTGAAATTTGCAGGGGCTGTTATCCGAAAAGAAAAAAGCCAGTGATAACGAAAAAATAGCAGGCAAACATGGGACCGAATTAGGTTATAGATTCAGAACTGAAGTTATGTTTTCATATTTAAGGACTTGATATCTGCGGAGCTCATTTATGCTTCAGATACTCCCTCTACCTCGCTCCCGCTATCACCACCGCCTTGTAAGTCACCGTTAGCTTCATTCGAAATTGTGTCATTTTTATCGTCGCTATTCTTAGCGTTGTCTCCTTCAACCACAGAAGCGTCATCTGACGATTCATCATTTATTGCGCTTTCTTCCTGTAGTTCCTGTAGCCCAGATGAAATTTCATTTTTTTCATCTGGATCCACACCTTCAAAATCAGCCTGATCCACACCGTAATTACTAT
>JAJRPK010000167.1 GCA_024280785.1 Gammaproteobacteria bacterium | reverse complement strand
CGATGCTCCACCACCAGTACTTCGCGATGTTTGGATAAGCCTATTGCCAAAATCAAAAGCAGAGTTATTTCCAACTAATCCGGTTGGCCCACCAGTTTTTGATGTTCCGCCCGCTGTGGAAGATAAAACTAATGTATCCAAACCACGAGGATCAACATTAACTAACGGATTGCTATAAACGTAATTGAAAGTATTAATGCCACCTCGTAATCCTATCGGATCACTTTGCAAATATCTCCCTAACGTCGAATCATAGTCCCTAAAGTAGTTATAAACATACCCCCCCTCATCCGCATACTGCCCCGGGAATCCCGCCCGCATATCCAGCTTGGCAACGCGTGTATCCACCTCACCAAACGGCTTTCTATCCACTTGCCACACGATCGTCTGATTCACATCCGTCATCAACTGCGGTGATCCCAAGTGATCGTTGTGCACATAGAAAAGCTCACCCTGCTCAGCCAAATTATAATCCAAGACCGCTAGCCGTTCTGCCCCTAAATACAAGTACTCTTTAACCAGCGAACCCTCGTCACCCGTGGTTTCAGCCATCAACTGATCGGCAATATTGTAATGATAATGTGTTTCACTTTCGACATTACCGCTGTCATCTAGTAAGCGTTTAATCACTCGCTGGCCTTTAGCATTGTAAATGTACTCCGCAAACCCACTGCCCGTATCAACCCGCCGTAAGCGATTGTGACTACCGTACACTAAGTGTTTTTGCGTTGTGGCGTTGTTGACGTTGGTGGCGTCATTCACTATATTGCCGACCGCATCATAAACCAATAACCGCTGTTCACCACCCTGATCAACCCCTAACAAGCGGTTGCTGTTGGCTGCATAGCGGTAACGCTCTATAACTTCGTTGGATCGCTTATCGGGTACGGCACCTTTATTGTTAACCAATACTGCATTCGCGTTAACCGGCACAGAAAGACGTTGCGTTTTCTCAATACGGTTACCCACCCCATCATAGCGGTAAGCCAACTGGCCGTAACTCCCTTGCGCCTGCGTCAACCGCGACAGCGTGTCGTAGCTAAATTGCTGGCTGGCTTCCGCGTTAACCGCGTCACGAATGGCGACAATATTGCTGCCCAAACCTCAATAAACAGTGGCCCCTGAAGAATTGATCAAACAACAAATAAACTAGCCTAATCATCTAAGGTCAATGATTAACGAGCCAACACGATCCTAACCGATCGTGTTGGCTTTTTTTATCCGCCTCTTATGATGGGTATTTTTATAACGCTGCTTGGCAAAACGTCCGATTTTAATTCAGGAAAGACAAAAATAGTTATGATGGGAGTGTGGGAAAACCACCCCTAAAAGTCAAAATCGTATGACAGATAATTTGGTAATAAGTACGATGGCAAAGTGAACGGCTACAATTAGCTGGATATTAGGTATCTGCTTTAGTTAACGCGATGAGTGTCCCCATGTATTGGCTCCGGTGTGTTCCATTTATCCAACGGCCGTATATGAAGGCCAAAATAAAGGAATGATAATTAATAGAAATGCAACTAAAAGTAAAGCACGCCTTTTAAATAATTGTTCGACATCCGCATGTATAAACATGATATTCATCCGTAACCCTTTAGTAAATTGATAAACCACAAACACACCAACGACTGGAATTACAAACCAAACAATAAAAGCCGAAAAAGGCTCATTGACTATTATATCTCGCCAATACAACGAACTTGTGGAGACCACTAGCAAAAAAAACGCGCAACATAAAATCTTCATAATCAGTTGTCTATATACTAATGGGCAAAATAACCATTTACATCAATTATTTAACTTAGTTAACAGGGCAATAATTTAATTCCTGAGATGAGCTATTAGCAATATCTTTGGATATATTTAACACGGTGTTAGGAGATTCCAGCCCGGCAGAAACAGCTTTAGCTCCCCATTCACTCAACTCCAATGGTCCTTGCAGTTTCTTGGCTATGATATCTGTCGCCCCACCTAGAATGAGAGAGCCAGCACTATTCGCTGCACCAGCACCATTACCAGCTGTTACATTAAGCCCAAAATCAACAATGGTTAACACCGTTGCACTGGTTGCTAAAAATGGGCTTGCCGGAGTCGGAACCGCAGCACCTAACGAAGCCACATTTGATGCTCGACCAACAAATTTAGTAAATCCGTCACGAGTTACATTAGCAAATGCAGAGTTTTCAGGCGTCCTTCGCACCATTGTTCTACCATCATGGTGCAAACCGTACAAGTCAAAGAATACGACAGGATTCCCTAACACATACCGAAAAAAAACTCAGGACACTCACATTCCGATTGACATTTTCAACCCGCAGCCGTAGGATTTCAAGCTCTTACCTATAGCGATGAAAGGATTTCATCATGACCAAAGCTAGAAAGGACTTAATTTCTCTGGCCGATACTCCCTACTATCACATCACCACTCGCTGCGTTAGGCGCTCTTTCCTCTGTGGCTTCGATCAGGAAAGCAATACCGACTTCGAACATCGACGGCAATGGATCGTTGAACGAATAAGACTACTCGCGAGCGTATTTGCTATCGATATCTGCGCCTATGCCGTTATGTCTAATCACTACCACCTGGTGGTAAAGATATCGCCTGAACAGATTGAGGCGTTGGATAACCACGAAGTGATTCAGCGGTGGTTGACAGTATTCAAGGGGCACCCGCTCGTTCGAGACTATGCTAGCGGTTCGTCGTTACCCCCGCTTCAACGGGAGTTTGTTGCTCAACAAGTCGACCACTTTCGAAACAGCCTTGCCGATATCAGTTCCTTTATGAAATACCTCAACCAACCTATTTCTCGCAGGGCTAATAAAGAAGACCGCTGCAAAGGCCGTTTTTTTGAACAGCGTTATACCTCTGACCCATTACTCACCGAGGAAGCCTTGCTCTCTTGTATGGCGTATGTGGATTTAAACCCCATCAGGGCCTCCATGGCGGAAACCCCCGAATCGTCTGACTACACCAGTATTCAGGAGCGTATAAAACCCCAGTTTGATTTAGCCAAAGCCGTTAAAAACCTCACCGGCCAAGGATTTTTCCAATCGTTTAACACCGAGTTAAAACCGTTGTTGCCGTTTACTGATGCCGCAAAAAACCAAGATCAACCCGATATTCCTTTTACCTTGATCGACTATCTTGAATTGGTGGATTGGACGGGACGTATTATACGGGCTGATAAACGCGGTGCTATTTCTTCCCGGCTCCCGCCGATTTTAAAGCGGTTAAACATTAATAAGAAAAAATGGTTATCTGGAGCAACGGAATTTGAACGAGTGCGGAGACAGCGCTTTAGCGTAAAAAAAGCAACGCACTTAGCGGCCTAATTTCTACAATAAACTAAGTACAAACCCAAAGACTGGCTTTGGAGAATTGTTGCTATATTGGATTTAACCAAAGTTGATTTACCCCATCCCTTTACCATGAATTTTATAATTTTCCCGTAGATTTAGTTAATGACAACGTTTTCTTGTCAGATGCCTAACTATCTCAATAGGTTCTGATGGAAGCGGTGAGTGTCCTAGCGCATCTTTCTAGCGCATCTTACTGAAAGCAAGTGTCTCGGTTGGCACCTTGGGGCTGGTTTTTGACTAAATCACCCGGTCATGTGGGTAGCGATGGTCTACGTTTAGATAAAAATGAGGCTATTAAGGTGCGCCGAAGCCCCGACCGGATTCTATCTGGGGATTGGGGCAAAAACTATAGCTGGACAAAGGTAAGTGAATCTGGTTGACTAGTGATCCCCCTTGGCTCCTAATGGATTTAGGAGTAATAAAAATGAAAAAGGTTTTTAAACAGTTATTTTTCACCTCTTTTACCTCGTTTTCAAAAATAGATCGAAAAAAATCTTGTTATTATCAGGTAGGGTTATTTTTACTGATTCTGCTTCCCAGCGTTGGTAATGCAGTCACAGTTGCTACTTTTACTATCGAAGAAGCTCCGGTATTTTTGCCCGGTACAGAGAGCGCCATGATTGAAACGACCTTTATTGGTGGGTCGGCTATATTGGATGACACAGGTTTATTATCCCTCACGCAGAGTAATTCACTTTTTGGTGAAGTGACTGGGGGCGTTATTTCAGTTGATATAGGCTCCTTACTTATATTTTCAGGAAGCTTAAGCGGAAATATATTTTCCGGATTGTCAGTGTCTCAGTCGATCACAGGTTGTTCCGATACGGGCTCTTCTGGAGTCTTCGGATCTAATGCATGTCCGCACCTCACGTCTCCGAACGCTTTTAACTTACTCGACCCGATCATTTTTGACTTTT
>JAJRPK010000166.1 GCA_024280785.1 Gammaproteobacteria bacterium | reverse complement strand
ATATTACGGTGTATACCTCGGCTTTTTGCCCCTATTGCGTGTGGGCCAAAAAGCTTTTACAGGCTAAAAATGTCGAATACGATGAGGTCCGCATTGACAAAGAAGCAGAGCAGGCTGATATTATGGTGGAAAGATCCGGCCGGATGTCAGTGCCTCAGATTTTTATTGGTGATTTCCATGTGGGTGGATACGATGATTTAGCCGCACTGGATCGCGCTGGTCGGCTTGACCCCCTACTCGAAGGCAAAAGGGCTGACACCACGAATGAATGATAGTATACAAATCGTTTGTCCCGTTTGCAGTAAACTCAATCGCGTGCCACAACCCCGGTTAGCTGAAGGAGCGAGCTGCGGCGCCTGCCATAAATCACTATTTCCCGCTAAGCCACTATCGCTTGATGGCAGCTCTCTTAGGCGACATATAAAGAAAAATGATATTCCCCTGGTGGTCGATTTCTGGGCACCATGGTGCGGTCCTTGTAAAATGATGGCACCAGCCTTTGAGCAGGCTGCCCAGCAGTTAGGGCCTACTGTGAGACTTGCAAAATTAAACACGGATGAACACCCAGGTGCCGCTGCGCCTTATAACATTAGAGGTATACCGACTCTGATTCTTTTTAAAAGAGGGAATGAGGTAGATCGGTCATCAGGTGCGATGAATCTTTCCCAGCTTACCGGTTGGATTGGGCAGCATATCCAACGCTAAAATGTAATGACTCAGACTATCCTAAAGCAAAGGTGACTATAAGCAGTTACAAGCGCTTTTTAAGCCCACATTTTTCGCCTTGCACCCCACGGGCATGATAATTTGAGGGTGATTTTAGCCTTCTCCCTGATTTTAACGGCCGCTATGTCGTTAGGTGAAAACTTACTATAGAGACCACTATGACTGATCAAGAAGCACCCCAACAGCTGTTCGAAATCCAACGGATTTATCTCAAGGACAGTTCTTTTGAATCGCCTGTTTCCCCCGCTGTATTTATTAAGCCGTTTAACCCCGATAGTAATGTTGAGTTACACAGTAATACCAATAAACTGGGAGAAAATTTATATGAAGTTGAACTCAGTATTACGTTGACCGTTAAATCCGATAACGAAGTCGCCTATTTGGTCGAAGTTAAACAGGCGGGAGTCTTTTCCGCCAAGGGTTATTCGGATGAACAAATGGGCCACATGCTGGGTAGTTACTGCCCCAATCTAATTTATCCCTTTGCAAGAGAAGTAATTAGCGATCTTGTGGTTAAGGGAGGTTTCCCACAAATGCTACTCGCACCGATCAATTTTGATGCCCTTTATGCACAGCATTTAAACGACCAAAAAAAACCAGGACAGAAAGATCCGCAGGATCAGCCAGAAGAGCAGACCAAACATTAATTGTTCAGAAACGCACTACACTACCAGCTAAAATATGAGCACTAAGCGAGTTACTGTTTTTGGAGCGGGTTCTTGGGGTACTGCATTGGCAATTCAACTTGCCCGCCGGGGACATGACGTTCAGCTTTGGGCGCGCGATCCCCTAAATGTTGAACGTATGCAAAGCGAGCGCTGTAATCGTCGCTACCTTCCCGACATTCTCTTTCCTGACTCTCTTACACCGATTGATAAGCTAAAAAACGGATTAAACGCTGATTATTGGTTAATCGCAGTTCCCAGCGAGGCTTTTGGTGGTTTGTTGGGGCAGTTAAAAAAGAGCGACCTACGTATACCGCTAATGTGGGCCACTAAAGGTTTTGACAGCGGAGCAGGTCGGTTATTACACAATGTTATTCATGATGAGCTGGGGAAGGATTATCCTTACGGCATCATTTCCGGTCCCACGTTTGCGGGTGAAGTCGCCAGAGGTTTGCCTACCGCGATGACGCTTGCGACCAATGTGCAGGCATTACAAGCTGATTTGGCCGCGCTCTTTCATGGTGATGGAATGCGTATCTATACGAGTGATGATGTTATCGGCGTGGAACTGGGAGGAGCGGTTAAAAATGTTCTTGCTATTGCAGCCGGTATCTCCGACGGATTAGGGTTTGGCGCTAATGCGCGGGCTGCATTGATTACCCGAGGTCTTGCCGAGATTATGCGACTGGGAAAGCAATTAGGAGCTAAACCTGAAACGTTGATGGGCTTAGCTGGTCTGGGCGACTTGGTTCTAACGTGTACCGATGACCAATCGAGAAATCGTCGCTATGGTTTAGCGCTTGGGCAAGGCCGTGATTTGCAACAGGCAAAGGAAGAGATTGGGCAAGTCGTCGAGGGCGCAACCACTGCGGGTGTGATTATGCAGGTCGCTGATAGAGCCGATGTTGAAATGCCTATTTGTAGCGTAGTCTATAAAATCCTTTATGAAGCACTTACACCTAAAGCGGCGGTTGAAGATTTGTTTAGCCGGAGTTTGAAAGCAGAGTATTAACTACTTGGTTAATAGGCTAACGTTAAGAATAAGCCGTTCCTCAGTGGTTTCATACATTAGTGCCGAAAATGCCGCATTCCAGTAAAGACCATCGCCATATCATGTTCATCGGCCGCTTGAATTACCTCACTATCTCGCATAGAGCCGCCAGGCTGGATAACTGCGCGTATTCCTGCTTCGTGGGCGGCGTCAATGCCATCGCGAAAAGGAAAGAAGGCGTCTGAGGCCATGACTGAGCCAGGAACCGATAATCCTTCATCTTGCGCCTTGATACCCGCAATTTTAGCGGAATAAATTCGGCTCATTTGACCTGCGCCGACACCGATAGTTTGTTCATCACGAACGTATACAATCGCATTAGACTTAACATACTTGGCAATTTTCCAGGCGAATAACAAATCTTTTAGCTGTTGTTCGGTGGGCCTGCGTTTACTTACTGTTTTTAAGTCAGATGCGGTTATCATTCCAAGATCTCGGTCTTGCACCAGCAGACCGCCATTAACACGTTTGTAATCCAACGTTGGGGTGGCGGCAGAAAAGCTACCGCTTTCCAATAACCGAATGTTTTTCTTTTGTACCACGACTTCTTGGGCTTCCTCGCTGATTTCAGGTGCGATAATAACTTCGACAAACTGTCGTTCGACGATGGCTTCGGCCGTGGCCTTATCGAGTT
>JAJRPK010000005.1 GCA_024280785.1 Gammaproteobacteria bacterium | reverse complement strand
TTATATATCTGAATGGATCCTTCTGGCCCTCCTCGCTGGCGAATAAATCCATCAAGTGCCGCGACCCTTTCTAATAACTGAAGAATTTTTTGGCCTTCTTCATGGTGGCTGGAGAATGAGCGGGCCTCAGTCAATAGTGTGCTCGCTGATTCTAAGTCCTTATTTTTTAGATGACTCATCCATTCAGGTACAAATGATTTTAAAAGAGCCTCTGTAGCAAGTTCAGAAATAACTCCTTTTTCATCTTTATGATCAGCCAGATAGCTATCTGCCGATTGAATACAGGCAGTATAGTTCTTGTCTTCACAAAGAAATTCTATCTGTCGCCTTTCCTTATTAATGAAATACCAAGAAGAGATCAGTGTAATTATTAATAGAATGAGTCCTGCTATAATATTACGACGATGGGGGGTTGTTGCCTCATCATCTTTAAGTGCACCCTTTATCTGCTTTATAAATCCTCTCGCTCTTCGGTAACGAGAAAAAGGACCAACTTCCACTTTTTCCGATGCCTTATCTTCCCCTTCCGTATCTTTCTCTGACTTTTTTACGTCCTCCGAAGCATCCACTTTGTCAACCTTCTCTTCGACACAAAAAATATCGAGAAAGGATGTGGCCGTAGAAATAAAAGTCGTATTCTGACTCCCCACGCCCTGAAATTGGGATGCCGTACGAGAAGCACCGTTAGGATCATTATTATCAACTTTAGAGATATCGAGTTTGAATAGAAAATATTCTCCACCGAAGCTAAGTACATCCCCGCCTGAAAGACTTTGTCGACGCTCATTGAGTCGCTTACCATTTAGGAAGGTGCCGTTGGTACTACCTAAATCTTCAATATAGAGATTGCCTTGTTGCTCATAAATATGGGCATGCCTGCGAGAGAGGAAACCCAGCTCTTCTGGCACCGAGTCCTTGTACTTTAAAAATACCTCGCTATCCTTGCTAATTAGAAAAGGAAACTTTGAAACTTGAATCGAATCAACGGCATTATTTTGTGAACCCAAGTTTAGTCGTATACTTGATGGAGTCTCAAGACGCGTTCGCTCATCGGAAACGGCACTGTCTAAAGTAACCCGGTACGACAAATCACCCGCAAAATCTATTATATCCCCTTGTTGCAATTGTGAAGGGGTATCTTTCAGCGGCTTTTCGTTGACGCTAGTACCATTACTACTGCCAAGATCGGCAATATAGGGCGTGCTGTCTTGCATGAAAATACGTGCCTGACGACGCGAAAGGCTTTCAATAAGTTCAGGAGGTAAATCGCAGAATGGTTTTTCCAGGCGGCCAATATGAAATAATCCATTTTCAATAACGATATCATCCAACTCTGGATGAGAAACAGGTTTCAGGGTTATAAGCATATTTGAACAATATTTCTCGTTATTTTTAGTACTTTCCCGACGACTATAATTGGTTCAACGATGATATGGATTGCGTTGGTTGCGAAAAAGAGCGGCCCACCGGCGGAGGCTTGGTTAACGGATGGCGCATTCTAGGTACCAGATTTCCCCACTACTTCTTTAGGCCAACCGCCACCCAGTGCTTTGTAAAGCACGACGGTGTCAGTAAGGATCAATTGCTTGTTTTCTAGTAGCGACAGTTCCGCCGCCAGTAACGAACGGTTTGATTCAAACAATTCTATAAGTGTTATCATGCCTTCTTTTAATTTTTGATCCATCTGCTTATTGACAGTGCGTAAATCATTCAGTTGCTTCTTTACCTCTGCATGTTGCTTTTTGTGACTGTCGAGATTTATTAGCGCGCTCTCTACTTCCTCATAGGCACTAATAACTACCCGGCGATATTCTTCTCGAGCAACCTTTGCTTCTGCATCATTCACACGAATTTTTGCATGGATTGAAGGATCCAGTATGGGAATATCGAGTGACGGTTGTAGGATGCCAGTAAAAGACTTCAGTAGATCGGATAATTTCAGGCTGGAACTCCCTAGGCTTCCCGTCAAAGAGAAAGATGGTAAGCGGGCAAGTCGAGCCTCGCCACTTAAGTTATGCGCCTGCAAAACACGGTACTCTGCAGCGACGATATCCGGTCGACGTGACAGGAGGTCAGATGGGATTCCGGTAGGTACTTTCATTAATTTTACATTGTGGCTGAGTGTTCTTTTTTTGATCTGTAACTCGCCGGCTGGAATCCCCAACAAGGTGGCTACCGCATTTTCGGTGATGTCTCGATTCCGCTGGAGCTCCAGCAAATCACGTTCGAGCTGATGAACCTCTGCTCGTTGCTGCAGAACTTGGGTCTGTGCCACCACCCCCTCTTTACGCATTTCTTCATAAATACCCAGTATACGTTTGTTATCACTCAGAAATCTTTTCTGTTGCGCGATCTGCTCATCAAACTGTAACACCTGAAAATAACTCGATGATACATTGCCCACCAGCGTCAAATAGCCCGCTCGATAGTCCGCAGCTGATGCACTAATGGCCGCTTGCTGAGCTTGTACACCTTTTTTGACTTTACCCCAAATATCGAGTTCCCAATTAAGACGGGTGCCTACGTTATGTTGATTTGTCGTATTTTGACCGGTGTCACGTCTAATTTGAGTTCCTCCGGCTGCTCGAAGCGAGGGGCGTCCCGCAGCTTTAACTTGTCCAATGGCTGCTTCGGCAACACCAATCTGCGCTGTGAGTATTTTTAAATCTATATTCTGGGAAACCGCCTTTTCGATAAGTTCATTCAATGTTTGGTCGCCAAAATTTTTCCACCAATCTTGATTAACGGTTTCAC
>JAJRPK010000165.1 GCA_024280785.1 Gammaproteobacteria bacterium | reverse complement strand
GACCAAAAACACGGCTAATCCTTCTTTGCTAGTCGCGGTTAACAACACGGCATCCGCACAATTGGCAACGGGCACGCAATGCTTTTCGCCGCTCAACTGCCAATTGCCATTCGCCAAAATCGCTTTTGTACGAGGCTCGGCCAGTACTTCATTAAATGGCTCAATGGTTGCGGCTGTTATAATACTTTTTCCTATAGCTACGTTGGGTAAATACTCTTGCTTGATAGCGTCACTGGCAAATTTTTGCAGTGTCGAAGCAGCCGTTACCAAAACCGGAACAACGGGCACGGGAGCAACGGTTGCTCCGACTTCTTCTACCAACAAACACAAAGTCTCAAACCCAAAACCCATGCCGCCATAACTTTCGTCTATTGCGACGCCTAACAAACCCGCTGCGGCAAGATCCTGCCACAAAGCGTTATCAAAACGATCCTCTTGTCGCTCGATTTCTCTTAATCGTTCGTTGCTCGTTTGATCGATCAATATTTTTTGCGCGAGATTTTTAACCTCACACTGGTCTTCACTATAGGAAAAATCCATGCTGCTCTCTTTTACTTTATTGGTTCAACTCTGGTGAAATAATAAATAACCATCTATTCATTTTTCAATTATTAAGGCTTATCACCACCCTCAACTACTCGTAATACCTATCTTCTTTTCGCCATCGGCATCCATAGCCCTGCAGCAGAAATAATATCCCGTTGAACTTCATTGCAACCACCTCCGAAAGTGAGTATGGAACCCACTCGATATCGATGCTCCAACTTACCTTGTAAAATTGCGCCCGGTGAATCTTCACAAATAGTTCCCGCCTGCCCCATGACTTCGATCAACAAGCGATAAGCTTCGACAAAAAATTCAGTACCGTACACCTTGGCCGCAGATGCCTCCGCCATCCCCAGCCCTCCTTCACCCATTGACCAAGCTTGCTTTAGGCAAATCATTTTCAACGCCTCTAGCTTAACTTTAACTTTTGCCAAATTGAGTTGCACCCAAGGCTTATTAATTAAAAAGTCGCCATCGCCAACAGGAGTTTGCGCGGCCCATGCGGCAACTTCAGAATAAAGATTGTAGACCGGGCCATGATTAACTAACGATAAACGTTCACGGTTTAACTGACCGGTAATCAATTTCCAACCGCCGTTCACTTCGCCCACCCGGTACTTATCTGATAAACGAACGTCTTCAAAGTAAGTTGCATTTGTTCGGCAGCCTAAGGTCCATACTGGAGTGACAGAAAACCCTGGGGTATCTTTCGGCACTAGAAACATCGTCAGGCCTCTGTGTTTTTTACTCACATCTGGGTCCGTGCGTGCCGCCAGCCAAACGTAGTCGGCAAAATTAGCCAAACTTGTCCACATTTTTTGGCCATTGATAATCCAGTCATCTCCGTCTCGTTCTGCCTTGGTACTAAGACTCGCCAAATCTGTTCCAGCCCCCGGTTCGGAATAGCCAATGGCGACAACTGTTTGACCTTGTAATATGCCTTTAACCGCTTCTTCGCGAATACTTTCATTAGCAAACTCTGACAGCACTGGCCCCACAGCTTCGGTGGTTAGGAACGGATACGGAAATCCTGCCGCCAAGACCTCTTCGGTAAAAATGTATTGCTCCATTGGCGTTGCCTCACGCCCGCCTAACGCCTTTGGCCAGCTTAAGCTAATCCAGCCATCCCTACCCATTTTGGCAAACTGCTTGCGAAACTCTGGCCCACCCCCTTCCATATATTCAGGGTCTTTCATCTCCTCGCGCATTGCAGGGGTCATAATTCCCTTCATATACTCGCGTACTTGCTGCTGTAAATTAGTTTGCTCTGGAGTAAAATCAATTTTCATAAGCTAATTATTTCAGTTAGATTTTTTGGGATTCATTTTTCCAATAACTGTCTCGTAATTTCTTTCGATACACTTTACCGGCTTCATTACGAGGCAGTGTGTCAACAAAATCGACACTGCGTGGCCATTTTTGTTTAGCCAGTTTAGGCTGGACAAATTCAATCAGCTCTTGGGCCAGTTTCTCGCTCGCGGTTTCACCATCTACTAATTGCACAACCGCTTTAACTTGTTCACGTAAATCAGGATGCGGAACACCCACACAGGCGACATCAGCAACCTTGGGGTGGAGCAATAACACATCATCGATTTCCTGCGGGTATATATTGACCCCACCTGCAATAATACACTCCGCGCTACGACCGGTAATAAACAGGTAACCTTCGTCATCGAGATAACCAATATCTCCGACGGTAAAGAATCCACCCCTTTGTGCTGAGGCCGTTTTCTCAGGTGATTTATAGTATTCAAAACGACTGGTCGATGGATTCACCCACCAGATTTCGCCCTCGGACCCACGAGCAATTTCCTCGCCGTCTTCGTCACAAATTTTTACTTGCTCGGCCGATGCTCTCCCCACTGTTCCCGGCTTAGCTATCCACTCTTGCGGGCTTACGATAGTGCCAGGCCCTTCGGTACCCGCAAACATTTCCCAGATAATCGGCCCAAACCAATCCAGCATGTTTTTCTTAGTCTCT
>JAJRPK010000164.1 GCA_024280785.1 Gammaproteobacteria bacterium | reverse complement strand
TACATAAGCTATTGAGTTACGGATATCATTCAACTTGTAGAACCGCCATTATTTTTTCAGCGAGGATACCTTTACGCCACCCGCTTCCTATCAAGGTTTTTGAACGATCCTCTGCAAACATAAACTCTTCCAGGTCACGCTTTCGCCCCATCATTTCTTTCGCCAGCCCCGTTTTCTCAGCTATTTCGGTCACTAGCTTTTTCATTAGCTTCATCTTTGCTCGAGTCTCGGGGCTGTTTAATGCTGCCAGCGTCACGGGAAACTGATCGGAGCTCATGGCGTTTGCTGAAACAATAACCTCCAGCATCGAATCTCCCCCACTGCGAATATTGCCGTGCCGTAGCTGACTTATTTGACTCAACCCTTCCTTATCGACCGGCCGGAACTTTGCCATTTCCAACAACGCAGCATCACTGGCAATTCTATTTCTTGGTACATTTTTCTCTCTAGCAACCTGCTCGCGCCATATGCACAAACTTCGCAGCACATTTAAAGAGGGGGCATCCAAACGCCAAGCCGCCTTCACCCGTAAATAATACTCGCTGTAGGGCGCAGGATTTTCTGCGCGCAGCACCAAGTTTTCACATTCTTCTTGCAGCCAATCTACTCGACCTAGCTCTGTCAACTGTTGCATCAGTCGTTTATAAACCTCTAACAGCCACAGCACATCGTCGACAGCATAGTGCAACTGCCGATCCGAAAGCGGCCGCTGCAACCAGTCTGAACGTGTCTCTGCTTTATCTAACGATTGGCCTATAACCGCAGCTACCAATTTCTGATAACTTAGAGAGTATTCCATACCTGCCAGACTCGCGGCAATTTGGGTATCGACTAACGGTGTTGGAATACAATCTAACAAGCAAGAAAAAACCTCCATATCTTCACTGGTGCTGTGCATCACTTTGACCGTAGATTGAGCACGAAATAAGGTTTTCAGTGGTTCAAAATTTGTGATCGCCAAAGGATCTACTAAATAGACTTGATTACCATCGTAAACCTGAATCAATGCCGGACGCGGGTAAAACGTATCGGTCCGAATGAACTCGGTATCCAGAACAATCGCCGACTGTTTCAAACATTTATCGACCATCTCTGACAGTGAAGAATCGTTATCGATATAACAGAAATTTATTTCACTCACTCTCGCATACACCGACTCTTTATATTGTATTATATTTTTGATCTGCCACTCATTGCTCTTGCAATAGTGCCGCCATCCACGAACTCCAATTCTCCACCCAAAGGCACGCCATGTGCAATCCGACTAACAGACACTCCCTGACTAGCCAAATGTTCGGCAATATAAAAAGCTGTTGCCTCTCCTTCGACCGTCGTACTCGTCGCCAATATAACCTCTTCGACATGCCCATCGGCAACCCGATCAATTAAGTCGGTCACACCAATGTCATCAGGGCCAATTCCATCTATCGGCGATAAGTGCCCAAGTAAAACAAAATAATGCCCGCTGAATTCACCACTTTGTTCAATCGCAAATACGTCCGCTGGATTTTCAACCACACAAAGCAAGCTTTCATTTCGCTTGACCGAACGACAGATTCCACACACATCATCTTCGGTCAAAGTCCGGCAACGACGACAACGACCGACTTGTTCAATCGCCTGTGTGAGAACCTGTGAGAGATTTAAACCCGCATCTCGCTTTTTTTCAAGTAGCTGTAACGCCATTCGTTGCGCTGATTTTGGCCCTACTCCTGGAAGACAACAAAGCGCATCAATTAATTTCTGAATCAGTGGACTAAACGCCATTAAGCATACTCACTTTGTTACTTTCTAAACCACCGTCTGATCTGAACAAATTGCCTATATCCGGGACTCAGCCGTAGCAGTCTAATAACTACCAACTGAACTCCTATTGAACACAATTCAAAATGGCATTTTAAATCCTTCAGGCAGGTTGATGCCACCCGTAATATTCGCCATGGAACTTTGATTATTTTTCTCAACTTTACGAACTGCATCGTTAACTGCAGCTGCTAACAAATCTTCTAACATCTCTTTATCCTCAGTCATCAGACTCTGATCCAGACTGACTCGCTTTACGTCATAACGCCCTGTCATTAATACAGTCACCATGCCCGCACCGGCCTCTCCGGTTACTTCTAACGCTGCTATTTTTTCTTGCGCCGCTTGCATTTTTTCTTGCATCTTCTGCGCTTGCTTCATGATGTCGTCTAAACCGCTCATTGCGATAATCCTCTTTCAACTTACATTTTTTGCCTGTCAATTAAAAAAGCTATCGGTTTTAGCCCCGGCAAATGAACATAATTTCTCTTAACAGTTAACTTTTCTTAAGCACCTTAATTTTTAGATGTTGTGGTAGGTGTCGTTGCCAGCACATCGGGAGTTACCAACAGGCGCACTGATTGCTCATCAATTTTTCCATCAAAAGTGTTTATTATGGCTTTAACATTGATGTCATTTTCTAGCGATGCCAATGCCACATCAAACGTTTCTGACTTAATTCTGGCTCGATAAACCGAAGGGGTTTCTGTGCCAGCTGTAAGCCCTAAGGCATCCCAATCTTCAACAATTTTGATTACGACTGTAATGGGCTCACCGTAATAAATTGCCAAGCACTTCGCAAGCCTGGAGCCATGGTCTTCGTTATAAAGCGTCGTATTCTCCTGATCAAGCACAAACTCTACTCGACGCTGTGCGTCACCTTGATCCTCAGCAATACTCACTGAAATTGGCACACAATACGACGCGACTGTTCGCACTATCCCTGTCAGCGGCAAGCTAGAAAATATTTCATTCCAAACTTGAGGGCTTAAATCGTCGAGAGAGGGGCCGTCACCGTTAAAGCTAAATACTGGTTTTTCTGATATGACGTCATCCGCTAATAGATTGACATCGCTTGAGCCTGAATCATCAACACCTTTAATGAGATTTATGCCACTTGCAGTTTCTGTTAAAGGTGACGAAGAGGCCAGCTGGTTCGGCGCATCAATAGGGCTATCTAACTCTTGTTGCAAACGAGCAGCAGGGGAAGTTGAAGTAGACGCGGCGTCAATACTTTGTACCGATGCGCGTACTGGCT
>JAJRPK010000163.1 GCA_024280785.1 Gammaproteobacteria bacterium | reverse complement strand
GGAGCATCCGACTCTATGGGACGGGAATGCCGACTTTGGGGGGCTAGAAGTCGGAAGATCTCCATCAAATATCGTCCTACGTAACCCCGCCAAAAAGGAATGAGAATATGAACCGACTACAAAAGCTGAAGAATGACGTATACAGTTTTGAAGAGCTGGATACGTTAGAGAAAAATGCAACGAAACTTGCCGATGCGCAGACGCTAAGCCTAATAGAAATAAGTCGCGCATCAAAAGCTGCAAAAGGAGAGAAGCCCAAACAAGTCGATATCGAAAATGAGACCGCTCGGGCCAAACGAGACCGAATCCGAAATGGCGGATGATGCAGTAAAGTTTACGGTCCCCGTGTCAGCTTTTACTTTGGCGCCATTGATACGAGCAGAACCTATCGTAAACAGCTGTCTAAATATGGCATGCGTAGCTCCATGAGTGGTAAAGGTATACGCCGTATTTCAATTTAGATCAAAACGGAATAGTGCCTATGTCGCGCTATTTAAAGATTATGGAAAAAGGAAGTGAAGCTTTCTTTGACGAGGTTGAAAAGAATGCTTTTTTACCGGACAGAGTCATTGTAAATGTTGACTTAGACTGTATTAATCAAGCCTCCGCAAACGAGCAAGGCAAGAGGATATACTGATTGAGTAGCGCCCATTGGGACTGATGCTAGTAATGTAAAATCCTCTCCCAAGTTGAGTGACGGGTACGGAATTTGTAGGGACCTGTCAAAAACCTCCTCACCCAGATAGCAAAGAAAATAGGAGCCAGACAGTATTTTTTATTGTTCCCGTTTCCGGAAATACTAAACCGCTTATCTGGCCCGATATTAATTTCTTACGAAATTAAAGGTCTACGTTTTCGTATACACCTGCAAAAACCAGTGAAATCGGACTGTTAGCCTCTGTTGCTTTGTGCGACAGCGCCAGAGTTGTCTGCTTCGCCCAAGCCTTGTCGGCGGCAGCCCCGGCATCACTGGCACTGGCGTGCTCTACCGTAAAAACCATCGTGTCAGTTGCCTCACCAGCTACAGCGGCATAAAGAAGCCGAGCTGATTTGGCACCCAGCTCTTCAACCGATGACTTCATTTCTCTGAACAAACTCAGTGCCTCCTCGTAGCGTCCATCGCTAACCCGAAACGTATAGGAACTAATTGAACCGGCCATAATATTCTCCTCTTAGATTGCTTTAATGAATGTATGTGTACGATCATAATCTCTCTGCATCAAGGGGGATTCCTTGACGTAGATCAAAAGAGTTTCCAACTCTAAAAATAATATCGAATAAGATTTTTTTTAGAAATGACATTGCAGCCTGAACGAAAAAAACGTTGGGAATAACTTGTCAGTACCGTACAGGGGCCTGCTGATCTATGTAATTTGCATGACTTAGATCAAATTGTTCGATCAGTACAACATCTATAATAGACGTCAAAATTCAAGCCACCACTGTTGAAAAATGCGATCGCTTTGCCGCCAAGAAGGCGCAGCAACTATTTGCCCAATTTTGAAAGAAAACTAAAGAAGCTTAATTGTCTATGAAAAAAAACGACTCCATTACCCACCTTATGTCCAGCGAAATAAAATCCATTCAAGTAGGTCAGTCTTTAAGTGATGTCCACCGATTAATGGGCGAGCTGGCAATTCATCATGTACCTATTGTCGAAGGAAAAAAACTAGTGGGCTTGGTAAGCTATACAGATATACTAGCCTTGGATTTGGTTATTTACGGCGCAACTGAACATACAATTGGCGCCATTATCGATCAGCAGTTCTTACTAAAGGATGTAATGACAACAAAACTAACCACCCTGAGTAATAAAGATAATATTCGTCGTGCAGCAGAAATACTTGCAAATGGCGAATTTCATTCTCTACCTGTGATCGACGAAGAATCCAATCTTGTCGGAATTGTAACGAGTACCGACCTCATTCGTTATCTGAGAGACCAGTATTAGCTCGCCTAGCATAACTATTTTATTATTAGTATTTTTTTATGTTTGGGATCAGAATAAAGAAATCCTGCCATAATCGGCAGTCGAAACCGCAGGATCACAATTCAAATTCTTCCGGGCCCACCATTAAATCAAGCACTTAGCGCAATTTTAAATTCTAATAATTATTCTGTGCTACCCATGTGCTACTTTCTAGCGGAATGAATTCACCCAATTTTTCAGAAAAAGCAGTGGATTACAGTTGAGTTATTTAGAGAAGATTGAGCTTAACGCTCAAAGCAGCCCTGCTTACTTAATGTGTTAAGCACTTTCTCAGTATACATAATTACCATCCCTCTGGTGGAGTTGGCGCCCACGCTATTCCTAGTAAACTGTCTCCCCGGTTTCGATCGACTGATGCAAATACGCGCCACTCTACATCGCTTACGTCCAATTCAATATTGGGGTAGCCTATGGGAGTGCCATCCCCTTGAACAATCATTGTTCCAGGTTTGAGTTGTACGCCGTAAAGCTCTGCAATAGCAGCCCCCACTTCTAAGTGCCATTTAGAAAGCGGAACGGCTTCATTCGGTATAACTCCCGGTAGCCGGCGGAGAGCTCGAAAGCTAGCGGGATGTGCAACCCGTGCACAAGCTAATATTCTCTCTGCGCCATCCAATACCGACTCCCTTTCTCCCCCCGCAAGATTGGCTAGACGCGAAAACAATCCAAGACGCCTATAGTGAGGATCAATACAGCCGATTCCACCCAGCATAACTAATTGTTCTTTCTCCATCCGTGGGATAGAGACAGAAAGTGAGCCTGCCAAGGAGAACCCCACCAGCCTGTCAGTATCTAATGCCATGGAAATTTTTCGGAGAGCCTTTAGTGAGCCATCAAAATACTTATGGTTTGCGTGTTTATAATTGTTTTCAAAACAATCGTGTATCAACGCTATTTGATTATCAGTCAATTTGTCGGTGTTTACCGTACAAAATTCAAGTCCACTTAATGTTCCTGGCATGATGCTCCTGATACGTGAGATATTCGCG
>JAJRPK010000162.1 GCA_024280785.1 Gammaproteobacteria bacterium | reverse complement strand
TAGTCAACGCCGTTAGTGATGTGCCACTGATTTCAAGCACCTGCGTTACAACTTCTGTGCTGTCATCCTTCTTCATTGTAACAACTGCATGACCGGTATCTGGTAAAGATATCGCTATACCTTTCGATGTGGAGGTAGTGACCTCAACTTTCCAGCCGCTATTAGTCGTTAAGGTTGTGCCTTTACTTAAAGTGCCGGAACTTTCTGTTATTATGGCCGCTCTAACATCACCAGGAATAGCGACTCCCCACACAACCAGATGCTCGGTGTCGCTAATTCTTACGGCATCAACTGGCTTTGGCACATCTGACGAAGACTCTACCGCCAGCGTATCGTCGAGCACGGGAGTGGTTCCGCTGTAAGAAATAAGATACGCACCTAAATCTGCAGTTGATTGGTGACAATGATAAATAATTGCAGCGGTACTGCTTAATTTTTCAATAGTTTGGTCAGTGGCAACGCTTACGGAGGTTATATAATTGAGCAGATTACCCGCAGTTACAGTCGTTCCCGACACGCTGCCATAAGCAACCGTTCCTACGTTACTAGCGTCTCTCCAAGATGTTAAAAATACGCTGGAATCCAAAGCAGTAACGTGCGTATTTGAAGCATTTATGGTCGCCAAAGTAACCGCTGTGCCGACTGTACTTATTGTGGTTCCTGAGAATTCTATCGCAATAGCCTTAACAACTGAACTAGCCTCCACCGTTATAATCGCATGGGTTGAATCCAAAAGCGAAGCATCCGCGTCAGAAATAATTGCGCTTAGAATTACAGTTTCCGTACCGTAACTAACCACACCGCTACCGTTTATCGTTGCGATTCGCGCCCGGCAATAGTTCGAAGTGCCACGATAGACTACTAGTGCGCGCGTACTATCTATCTCGGTGACACTAATATATCTTACTGCGCTCGTCGAAAACTTCACCGGGGTTTTATCACCGGTAGAGTCGTAGCTTGACCAATCAACGCCGCCGGAAGCTATGATGGAGCTTATAAATGTTGCTGGAAATGTAAACATAACGCCCCCTAACTAAAATTTAATTGAGAAACACCGAACATATTAGTACCGTCCGACACAAAAGTGAGTATATCAACTGCGCTTACGCCGGTTGAAAGTGTTGGAGCAGCACCTGCCGGCCATTTATATGCAGTGCCAAAGGCCAGAGTTCTTGAGCCGGTTGAATCCTGTTTTGCAGTCAAAATATATGTTCCACCATCTTTCATATTGGTTGGGTTATCCAACGTCCTATTACCGGCCAGCGTTACACTTGCAACCTGATTCGACTCCAGATTCCAGGAAATATTTGTTCCATCCGTAAGAGTCGTAGCATTAAAATTTTGCGCTTTCGTGTATTCCAGAGCAATATCATTTTCGCTACCATTAACCCAGTTTGAGCCATTATATTTCAGAACCTGCCCTGTCGATGCGCTGCTTATCACAACATCGCTAAGATAATTAATACCCGCAGCAATCCAGGCTGTCCCATCGAATGTATAAACTACATTTTCATCATTAACCCAAAGAGCCATTCCCTCGTTTGGATTGATAAATTTCCATGTTGTCTGATAATATGCTAAATCCAGAGCATTGCTTGACCAACCGCCTGTTGGCGAGCCGCCAACTATATATAAATCCCCGTCAGTAGGCGATCCTGGGGGAGTATTTAAATCCTTATCAATCGCGCCACGATTTAAAATGGCGTCGATAGTCATTATCGCCGTATTGACCGTCACCTCCTTTTGGGATTGATTTTGGGCAACAAGCCCAATAGACAGATTTGTCGTATTAGTCATGGTTCTCTCCTATGATTAGTGAGTTAAAATTTTAGATTTTTATGAATTATAACTTATGGGCTATTGCCAGATGTGCTAGACACTGTTAGCTAATTCGCTATAGCGTAGCGAAAATGGTTTTTTTGAGAAACGGAGCGCAGCGTATATGGACATACGTGAGCACCGTATTGCAGAAAATAGCCCTTTGCAGCAAGATATAGTAGCATTAGATAACAGCCGTCTAACACTCCCCCTCCCTTTTTACAGGAGTAAGGGATCAGGCTACGTGTATAATTTGCAGGAAAGGGTACATTAGAATGTTATTACGATACCGCCAGGCGTTCTTCTAGTTTGTTTTGCAACAAAGGAATCTTCACCGAAAATACCACCACATAATTTTCTTTTTCCGGTATTAGCCTCTTCAACCACAAGCGCGGTGGGAACAGAAGGTGTATCTACAGCACCATTGGATGCTACATCTAATAAATTTAGCGATAACTGGATAGGGGCTGAGGGAAGTAGCAGGCTTACTGGCTTGGTTCTAAGAGCAGGATTCGACTCAATAGCTTTGCTAAAGTGGTAGAAAGGATCTGAACCATGAGGTACTTGAACTCCTGCTTCCTTAATAAGCTTATCGTCAGGATCAAGGACAGGATCAGAATACCCAGCAGACGCAACAACATCTTCCCATTCCGGCTTTCCAAGGGACAAAGGTGGCGGTGGCGGGGCTTCCGCTATTTTTTCTACATTACTTTTTTCGTCTTCATTGCTGGGCATTCAATATCCTTAAAGAATTAATATAGTTAGGACTTACGCATGAAGTCGTCTTTTTGTTTGTTTTGTCGTTAAAAACAACCTAAAAGTACTCATGTACTTCGTGTACACTCCGTTTTTTAGAACATTTTAGCCTAAAAACAATTCAAAAAATACTAGTCATGCGTAAGTCC
>JAJRPK010000161.1 GCA_024280785.1 Gammaproteobacteria bacterium | reverse complement strand
TACATGGACGTATTTACCGCGTTTTTTCTGGGGATAAACACCGGTATTACGCGGATCGAAGCTAAAGCAATGCCACTTAAGTAAGTGCCATTCGGGTAGCGATACATTTACCGATGATGCAAAAGAATATACATAATATCAATCGCTGAAAAAAATATCTTTTAAATCGGAGCCATAAAATAATCGCCTGCCTTCCGATACCTCTTTACCAGTGGGCCAAGAAAAATACCCGGGCTTTCCCTCTTGTACTGTGGGCGACGAATAATTTCTTGTTACCGGGAAAGAGTCTCGCTCTTTTAATTCTTGGCTACTTGCATAACTCAAAAAATCACAAACCATCGACGCACCCCGAGAGAATAGCTCTACGTTGTGCCAAAAAACCGAACGCGTTTTCTCTACTTTGATCGCTTGGCTATCCAATATGTTACCAGTATCAAGCTCTACGGCTGTTTGATGCAAACACACTGTACAAGATTTCTCGCCCCCGGCTAATGCAGAAAATACCGGGTCCACACCTCGATATTCTGGCAGTTTTCCAGGATGCAAGTTAATACATTCCAGCCCAGTTTTATCGAGAATGTTACTCGATATTTTTTGATTAAACATGACCGTTAACAAAATAGCTTTTTGCCCACGAGCAATATATTGATCCACAAAGTGTGAGCCTTCTTTTGTATTAATGTTTTTTGTTTTAAATACTGTAATCTTTCGTTTTTTACATTGATAAAAAACAGGAGGCAAGCCAAATAAGCCGCCCACCGTATTATAAATACTGGTCACTAACATCAGGTAAATTGCGTAACTAAAACCGGATTCTTTTAACAATCGGTAAATATCACTAACAATATTACCGCGCAAATATCTCAAGCGAGTCGATGCCACCACCGCCACAACATTAACACTTTCTAACGATAATATTTTATCGAGAACAATACTTGAATACAGGGAGGGGCGACAGCAATAGACGATATCAACCACCGATTCGTGAGAATTAGGCACAGTATGGGCAACCTAAACTACGAACGGAACAGATAAGAAGCTAATCATTTTTATCAAATTCAATACTAGAGATCGCCGCTGCTAAATGGTCAACTGTTTGCGTGATTTGCTGTTCCGTGTGTGTACAGCTAATAAAAAACCGTAACCGGGACAAACGCTCTTCTACTGCCGGATAAATAATAGGCTGTACATTTATACCTCGATCAAATAGCAAACCTGACAATCGAACAGCCTGCACAGAGCCTTTGGTCATGACAGGAATAATAGCAAGCTTTCGATTCGAGCCAGTATCAATCCCTTTACTTCTCGCCAGGTCATCGAACATTTTTGAATTTTGCCTTAATTGACGAACTCGTTCAGGCTCAGCTAGCATAACATTAAGAGCCGCTAGTGCAGATGCCGCTAACACGGGAGCGATCCCAACGCTGTATAAAAACCCTGGCGCTCCCCCTTTTAGAATATCAATCAAAGCTTGTGAGCCGGCGATATAACCACCGCAGCTCGCAAAAGTTTTACTGAGTGTACCCATCCAAATATCGACGGACTGGGGGTCAACAGAAAAATGTTCCGCTATACCTCGCCCACTTTCTCCCATCACGCCGATAGAGTGAGCCTCATCTACCATTAGCAGGGCCTTGTGTTTATTTTTCACTTCTACCATTTTAACTAAGTCGGGATAGTCCCCATTCATACTGTACAAAGCTTCAACGACGATAAGTACACGCTCAAAATCTGCTCGACACTGCTCCAGGATCTTATCTAATTCATTCCAATCGTTATGTGGAAAACTTAAACGAGTAGCACCTGAAAGCTTTGCCCCCTCAATAATACTGTTGTGGATAAGCGAATCGTGAAGCACTAAATCTTTTGGACCAAATAAATGCCCGATCACCGTTACATTGGTGGCGTGACCACTAACAAACAGCACCGCATCGTCAACTCCATGGAACTTTGCCAGCTCACATTCCAGTTCTCGTTGCACGGGCCGCTCGCCCGACACCAAACGACTGGCAGAGCTCGACACTCCATAGCAATCAATCGCCTCTTTTGCCGCAGTGAGTATCCGTGGATCTGCATTCAATCCCAAATAGTTATAACTGGAAAAATTGAAGTATGTGCGTCCATCTATAACTGTCGTATTACACGCCACCCCCTCATGCGATTTAAAATAGGGGTTTTGCAGCTCCATTTGCTCCGCCGCGGTTTTGTGCAACAGTACTTGTCTATGGGAAGAAAATTGGACAAAATCAGTTGGATCAAACGAACTTTCTTGCACCTTTTCACCTAGCCCTACAGTATTTGACGCTGCAGTATCTAAGCCTTTCGTATTTAACAGGCTCCGGGCGCTTCGGCGGTCTAATGCTTTTTTTATCAAGCTCTGCTTATTTTGTAATGTTCGGCTGTTTGATTGCCTAAGCGTCATGACTGACCTCTACCTTTTTTTGATAGCGAAATTTAATCGAAGAAATTTCATCTCGAGACATTGTCGATTCGTGCTGACTCACCAAGTAGTCCAATTGCTCCTCCAAACTATCACTTGTTTTTACAGCGACGCCCTCGGCACCCGTCAAATTAAGCTGACGCAAAACCCTATCGGCTACTCGTCGCAGCGTAGGGCCTTCCGCTAATACCATCGGCGGCATTTGAACAGAAAAGTTTGATTCTATCGACGCCGCCAACTCCACGCCCATCAATGAATCCATCCCTTGCTCGAATAACGATCGGTCTACATCTACATTGCCCTCTCCTAAACATAGAATTTTCTCGACCTGTCGACCCAGTATTTGAATAATTTTTTCGCTTCTTTCTGCTAAGCTCATCGATGCTAACTGTGCACGTAGATTGTCGACACTCTCTACTACGCTTTGCTCGCGTAGTGCATTAAGGTTGTCATATTTAGGCTGATGCACCGAGGGTAAATAGGCCGAAATCTGATTCCAATTAAGAGCAAGGTAACTACTATCTACCACCGCCGATTGCACCGACCGCTCTAACACCTCTAACACCGATGCTGAGGTTAGTGCCGCGCCTCCAAATCGTGAAATCAATGACGTCTTTAATGCCGGATTTCGCGATAGGAAACCGGTATCTTCGACTGGCCCCCAAGCAATACACACCGACGGCAGTCCTCGCCCTTTGCGGTATGAAGACAACGCTTCCAAGTAACAGTTAGCCGCAATATAGTTACCTTGACCGGGGTTGCCGAACTGAGTGGTTGCCGAGGAATACATGACGAAGAAGTCGAGGTCTTTGGCCTCACTGTAACAATGTAGTTCCCAGGCACCGCGAATTTTTGGAGCCAATACGGCATCCAATTTTTCGTCACTGATTTTTGTCAGCAGAGAATCTTCGATAATCGTAGCGGCGTGGATAATCCCTTTAACCGGTGGAAGAGCAGATAAGCGGATGTCTAATTCCTGCCGTATATTAGCTGTCGCCAAATCTAACATTAAATCAACCACCACCACGCCTTTAGCAGCCCAGGCATCGAGTGTCGACTTTAAACGCTCCGAATGCATACCACGGCGACTAATAATCGCCAGATTTCTCGCCCCTCTGGCCACCAAGTGATCGGCAGCGGCCAAACCCAATCCGCTCGACCCTCCAGAGATCAGGTACGTAGCCTCACTTGATAACTCCAAGCCCGGCAGACTTATTTCAGTTGCTAAACTTTGCAACGGCGCAGGGACATCGGACAAGTCAATCAGCACCTTGCCTATCTGGCGAGATTGCTGCATGTAGCGAAAAGCCTCTTCGACTTTTGTCGCTGAAAAAACTCTAAAGGGAATAGGTTGAAATTCTCCTTCGGCAAACAAATCCATCAATTCTGCCAGCAAAGACTTTGCCAACCTTGGCTGCTCGACCATTAGCTGATCGGCATCGATGCCAAAATAAGAAATATTATTTCTAAACGGGCGCAAGCCAACGGCACTGTCGGCATAAAAGTCTCGTTTGCCCAACTCAAGAAAACGCCCGAAGGATCGAAGGATCGATAAGTTTTTGCCAACGGCATCGCCCGATAGCGAATTGAGGACCACGTCGATACCCTCGCCCTCGGTCAGTTCCATAATTTGATCGGCAAACTTTAAACTTCTTGAATCAAAAACCCTGTCGGCGCCTAACAAGCTAATAAAATCGCGTTTGTCCGCTACCCCGGCACTCGCATAGATCTCTGCCCCCAACCATCTAGCCACTTGAATGGCCGCTAGCCCTACTCCACCCGCACCACCGTGAATAAGAACTCGCTCACCTGCTTTTACTCGCGCCAGGTGATGCAACGCATAGTAGGCGGTAAAAAAAACAGTCGGCACCGTCGCTGCCGCAGCAAAACTCCAAGACGGCATTTTTTTCACCACCGAGGCGGCTTGCGTGACAATCGTATTGCTAAAGCACGCCGAAGCAAAACCAATAATTTCATCGCCCGGTTGCACATTGTTAACCGATTTTCCTACTGCGGTAACAATTCCAGAAAACTCCATACCCAAATGCGGGCCTGAAAAACCATTTTCCAGCGCCTCATCGGGTAACAAACCGGTGGCAAACATCACATCACGAAAATTGAGCCCCGCATATTTTGCGTCAATCGAGACTTGATCTGCGGCTAATGTCGCTAAGGTCACTTCTCCCCAACTAAGGTTTTTCAACTGCCCGGGAGAATCAAAGCTAAGACGGCTAACCGTTTCGCGGTCAGCTTTTTGTGAGCTCAAAGCATGACTTGTAGAATGGCTCACCGAATGGCTTAGCGAATGATTTGAAGAATGACTTTCGACCGCTTTTAAACGGTTGACGTAGCGCGTACCGCCAGCGAAGATAACTTCAGTTTCAACAGCGGCAGCACTCATTTCTTCAACTAAAGGCGCAAAACCTGCTTGCCAACACAAACGATCAAAATCGATCAATCGAGTGAGTATGTCTGGACTCTCATTCATTAACACTCGACCCATGCCCCATACAGCCGCATCGGCGGGATTTTCTACTGCGTGCTCCGCCACACTCTGAGAAGCATAAGTCACGAGTTCCAGCGAAGGGCACTCATCTAACGTCGACTTACTCAAGAACCGCAAAAGCGCCGTTATGTTTTTACATCTATTCGACGCCTGAAAATACCCGGTGATTTTTGGCAAGCCAGATATTGGCAAGTTAGATAACGATGAAAAAGTCGCGTCGATAATCTTTTGCGGCAAACCCAATGATGATTCCTGCAATCGATTCCATAAGCTATGCCATTGCTCTACATCCTGCGGATCAAAATTGACTGCCATGTCCAAGCTAATCGTTACCGGCTTGCCAACGATTATCGTTAATAGTTCAATGCCACGCTGCTCACAAGACGCGATAAAGGGCTCGAACAGTAATTCGTTTTCTGGCGCCAGTAAAAGGAGCCAACAAATAGATTTCTCTGCAAGTCCATCAGAGGCCATACGTACACGATCAAGACTAAGATCTTCGCTTGAGCTGTCTGGCCATCGTTCTAATACTCCTTCAGATTCTGTGGCTTCTGAAGCTTCTAAAGCCAATAGCAGGTACCCACTTTCAGAGCATTGACCAGTATCGCCTCGAAACAACACGGTCTCAAAGTTTTCTTTGTCTAACCACTGTTGCACAGATGCTGGCGCTAACAATTGCGACCTTGAGATCAGCTCCGTCGACCTCAACCACCAGCGGGGATCTACACCAAAAACAAAATCGTGAAAACGATTAGGTGACTGCTCCTCAATCAGCAGTAGGCCTCCCGGCTTTAATAAAGACTTTAATTGAGTCAACAGCTTATCGGCATTGTTAGCTTCGGATAAAAAATGGGACAGGTAAATAACATCGTAGCCAGCGCTTGTCTCACAAGCCAGTGTCTCTCGAACCAAACTGCTTGCATCAAAGACATCATCGAGAGAAGTAAGCAAGTCGGCGCTAAACGAAGTGTAAGCTTTTAACTGTTCGTTCAATCGGGTCAAGCTGACCGAGTCAAAACTCAGGTAATGGTAGCGGTCGTTATCCAGTAAACGCGGCACCAACTGCTCCGCTAACTGAGTATCAAAACAACCCAACTCTAGAATATCGATATTTTGTCGAGCAGATCGGGCCGCCAGAATCATCTGTAGGGTCTGGCGACTCAATTCATTCAATCTGCGGTAGCTGTTACCGGCCTCGAATAAATCTTCTATGACACTGCGGCGATATTTCGCACTATCGTGCACCGCAGAGAATGAACGGTGTAGCGTCGGAGAGCTTAGCTTATCCATTAAATGAGAAAAAGCTGAACCCAACAAGCTAAGCTCGGCTAAAGATTCCGGATAATCGCTCAGCAGCAGAGTCCATATATCAGCAGCTTGCAGATCATTATTGTCTTGTAGATTGCCCTGTAGATTGCCCTGTAGATTGCCCTCTAGCAGCTCTGATTGCCCATTCGACGGCACCTTGTTCTGCCCAACGATTTGGCAAAAACCAGCGGCATTGTCAACAGCAACAAGTTCATCTTGTATCGCAACGTCAAGTAACCAGCGAAGGAAAGGCCCTTGCTCTAACGCTACACGCCCAGACACCAATAATTGTTCTAAGGAAAAAACATTAGAGTCTGAGGTTAACGATTGAAATATTTCAACGGCGGCATGGGCCACAAAACTTTCGATGAGCGGCATCACTTCGCTATAATGCCGTTGGCGAACCGCATCACCCTTCTCCGGGTTCCACAGTGCCTGTAACGTTGTCTTATAATCGGGAAAGTTCGATAGAAACGAAAATGCCTTAACAGAGCGCTCGGAAACGACAGGAGTCCAGGCATAATGTTGGGCACGCTCAGGCAAAACCTCAGATCTCATCGCCTTAAACCGGCAGCCCTTAACCTCTGCGACTAATTCTCCTTGCTCATCCAATAATTCAAAATCAACTAACGCCGAACGTTGATTGATACGTATGGGGGATGCCGTTACAAAACACACGGTTTCATTTCGTAGAATTTTAACGCGGCCAATTTTTACCGGTAAAAAGGCCTGACTGCGATCGTCATCTACGTTGTCATTACCGACTAATAAAGCACACAGCTGAAAGCATGCATCCAAGATAACCGGGTGCAACAGATATTTTGTATTATTGGATTCGAAGCGAACACTCAGCGAGAGCTTAGCCAACGCCTTTACTTTGCCGCATCGTTCATCGCTAGCCTCAAGCAATGAAAGCCGACTTAACGACCTGAATTCAGGGCCGTAATTAAGACCTTGCTTTGCTAACGCCGCATAAAATCTATCGACATCTAACGAATGATTGCTATCGTCATGCTTACTATTACTATCTACATCTACATCTACATCTACATCTAAGTATGAAAAATCCACACGAGCATCTTGCGACTGTCGATTTTCCTCGACTATAAGCTCCGGCGAGGTATTGATTTGACCGGTGCAATGCAGCGGCCATTCGTCACCCGATAATCTACAGCGGCTTTTAACGGCAAACCGGTTGCGTTCGATAGCGAGTTCAAATCGCAGGGTACGAAACTCAGTATCATCAATAACCATGGGCACAATAATATCGATATTTTCAATATCAAATTGACTGGCCTGAAACCAATCTTTAGCGGCGGCCAAGGCTAGCTCTACATAGGCCGCGGCTGGAAAAACTACTGCAGCCCCCACGACATGGTCCGATAAATATCCTGTGGCCTTGGCATCGATATCCCATTCCCAAACCGGCGAGTTCTTATCGACCCGATAACCCAGCAAGGGATGAACACTACGGCGTTCGACCACTCCCAAGTTTTCTTCGCTCGCCGTATACCAATGCCTGACTCGCTGCCATGGATATCCCGGTGCTTCTATCGGCTGCCCCGCTACCGGAAGGCTATCATCAAAGCCAATGTCAGCACCCGCTAAAAACGCACAGTAGTAAGTTCTATACAGGCTCTCGACACCCGCCGCTTCTCGCATTAACGTCGCCAGTACTAAACCACGCTTCTCGTTTTGTGCAAGCGACGAGGTGATATAGCGCCTTAAAATAGCGTGCGGCCCAATTTCGACAAATACGGCAGCCCCTTGTTCTACGACCCAGTCTATCGCTTCATCAAAGACGACACGATCACGGACATTGCGCCACCAATAGTTAGCATCGAGCAGCAGCTCGCCAGAATTATTGCCTACCGTTGTGGAAACAAAACGAGGGGCAATACGCGGTTCAATATGCGGTTTAATATGACATAGCGAACTAATAAGAGAGTCTTTGATCGGGTCCATAAAACGGCTATGGAAAGCGTAATCTAATTCCAACAATTGAAAAAAAACATTCTCTGTCGCACAAGCCTGTTCAAGCTTTAACAATTGAGTCAGCGGACCTGCAACAGAAACAGAATCTCGCGAATTATGACAAGCTATTTCGATGTCTTCGGCGAGCTCTAATTGATCTAACAAAGACTGCGTGTTTTGCTCTCCTAAACCGACGACGGCCATTCGACCGGTACCACGAGTTAATGCTTGCGCAGCACTGCGTTGAACAATAACTTGTATCGCATGATCAAGGCTCAGCGCCCCGGATGCCCAAGCCGCCGCTACTTCACCCACACTGTGGCCAAGCACGTAATCAGGGATAAAACCTCTGCGTTGGTACCATTGAGTTAACGCGACTTGAATAGAAAATAGCAGTGGCTGGGAAATATCGGTTAAATGAAGCCGGCTATCAGAATCTGAGGCTAACAACTCGGCCTCAATAGAAAAATTTATTAGCCCAGAAAACTTTTCATCCAGCGCTCGAATATAACCGGCATACTCAGTGTCCTTGGCTAATAGCTCTTGCGCCATACCTTGCCACTGACAGCCATTACCACTGTAGACAAATACTGTAGAAGGTTTACTGGCAACTAATTTTTGTGTGTAGACACCGGTCAGGGTATCGCCGTTCGATAGCGCAGTTAATCGCTCGACAGCGGCCGATACGTTTTTAGCATCAACTATCACCCCATCGCTCAAGCGGCTTTGTTTGTTGATAGATCTCCAGGCCAAATCATAATAGTGCTCGGGATTAGCAAGCAAGATGTCGCTGTAAGCCAAAGCTAGCTCACGAATTGCCGGCTCACCGCTTGCGCTAAGGTAGAGCGGCGGTAGTTTTTCTTGCGATGATTTTCTCTGCGATGATTTTCTCTGCGATGACTTTCCCTGCGATGACCTTCCCTGCGATAGGGCTTTCGTATTTAAAGACTCTTTTTCAATCGGATTATTTGTTTTGTACTCTTGCAATATGACGTGTGCGTTAGTGCCGCCGAAGCCGAAGGAGTTGACGCCCATTAATAATGGCCGGTTAATTCCCTGAAGCGACTGTTGATTGTCAGCCACCTTTAAATTTAGACCTTCAAAATCTATATTGGGGTTGAGATCAGTCAAATGAACATTGCCGGGTATTGCACGTTGTTTTAAACAATGAATCACTTTAATTATGCCTGCCATTCCCGAGGCCGCTTCGAGATGCCCAAAGTTGCCTTTGACAGCACCTGTGGTGAGTGCGTGGTTATGAACGCGACGCTGACCTAGCACTTCGCCGATCGACTGTGCCTCTATCGGATCGCCAACCGGTGTGCCCGTGCCGTGGGCCTCTAGATAATCGAGGTCGTTGATATCGAAATCTACATTGTCGCCGTAGAGTTTTGCTAACAGACTGGCCTGCCCTTGTTTGCTCGGCAAGCTTATTCCTGTTGTCCGCCCGTCTGAATTAACACCGGAGTTAACAATCACGGCATGGATCGGATCACCGTCTCGCTCGGCATCGGCCAAGGGTTTTAAAAATAGAATGGCTGCGCCCTCGGCACGGACATAGCCATCGGCGCTGGCATCAAACGGCTTGCATCGGCCGGTAGGCGACAGCATAGAAGCTTTTGAAAAGCCGACAAAAGGCGATGGGTGCAGCAATAAATTAACACCGCCGGCCATTGCGCTATCGGCCTCGCCCGACCAGATACTTTTGCAAGCCTCGTGAATGGCGACCAGCGACGATGAACACGCGGTGTCGACAGAGATACTGGGGCCCTTAAGATTAAAGGTGTAAGAGATTCGGTTAGAGGCGATGCTAGCGGTATTACCCGTCATCGTGTAAGCGTCTGCTACCGACAAATCATCGACTACACGGGATGAGTAATCATTATTGGCAATGCCGATGTAAACAGCGCAGTTACTGCCATCGAGTTTGTCTAAACGTTGATCACCGTTAGCCAATGCTTCCCACGATAGCTCTAGAAGCAACCTCTGCTGAGGGTCCATTTGCTCGGCTTCACGGGGAGAGATACCAAAAAACTTTGCGTCAAATTTGTCGATATCAGAAAGCTGGCCGGCGGCAAACACATAGCTTTTACCGGGCGCCGATTTATCGGCATCATAAAAAAGGCTAGTATCCCAGCGGTCTGAGCTGATTTCGGTGACTAAATCTTGGCCATCAGCCAATACATCCCAAAGAGCACGAGACGTTGTGATATCGCCTGGAAAACGGAAAGACATTCCGACGATCGCTATTTTCTCTTTAAAAGTATCCAATAGTAGAAATCCCTGACTTATATAGGCTTAAAGAGTGTTTTTATTAATTGCGCGCTATGATCTACCGATGAAGGCTTTAGCTCAAGGGAAAAATTACGATTGCTAAATATTTCTTGAGTGTAATTTTAATTGTCGTTTTGCAAGCGGTGAAAGCTTGACAGATAAAGATATGGGGGGGTGAAAGCGATGAGAGGCAGGTTTCTCTCCACGTTCAGCAGGCTCTTGCAACCATACCTTTCTCGCGGCTGTAACCAATAGATTTTTCACGTATACCTTTATACTTGCAATTCAGACATCATAGTTGTCAATTGAAACGGCCAATCCTGAGATATTATTCCCAATTCATCAACCGCTTTTGCATTAGACAATGCACTGTACTTAGGCCTCTTCGCAAGTGTAGGGTATTCTTCGGTAGAAATTTTATTAATAGGAATGCGTTTATCTAACAGGCCTTTAGAATAAGCGACGCGCTGAATTTCGACAGCAAAGTCATACCAGGAACAAATGCCATTGTCACTCCAGTGATAAACCCCGCAAGCATCTCTGCTTAATACTAATCCCCAGCAGCATTCGGCCAAGCCTTTCGCCCAGGTAGGTGTCCCAAACTGGTCTGCCACCACGCCCAGCTGTTCTTTTTCGCCCATGAGTCTGAGCATGGTTTTCACGAAATTATTACCATAAGCCGAATAGAGCCAACCCGTTCGAACAATAATGCCTTTGTCGCCTAAAATATTTTGAATGTGGCGCTCACCTTTCCATTTAGATTCGCCATAGGTACTCTGAGGATCAGGAGAGTCCTCGGGAGTATAAAGCCGAGTCGTTTCTCCATCAAAGACGAAGTCCGTAGAAACGTGAATTAGCTTAATGCCTTCTCGGTCTGCGACGATAGAAAGGTTTTCCACCGCCGTCGCATTAACGGAAAAAGCGTGGTCACGATCCGATTCGGCTTTATCCACCTGAGTATACGCCGCAGCGTTGACGATCACGTCGACCCCATGCCGTTGGACAGCCGACTTAAGCTGATCTAAATCAGCGATATCACACTGCGATCTTGATAACGCAACGACCTCAAGGGCATTCGGCGCCGTGCGCTGTAGCTCTCGACCTAACTGACCGCTGGCCCCCGTTACCAGAACACGTCTAGGCATAGGTATCACACTCACTAAACCCCTTGGCCTGCGCGTCTTTGTCTGACAATGTTGGAGCTTTGCCGTTAACTAACGGCCACTGAATATTAAGCTCGGCACAATCCCACCTTAACGACCGCTCGTATTCAGGCGCATAGTAGTCAGTGCAGTTATAAACAAACTCAGCCGTCTCGCTTACAACATAAAAAGCGTGTGCAAAACCGGGGGGAACCCAAAACTGATATTGATTGGCAGAAGAGAGCGTCGCCTCTACCCACTGGCCAAAAGTCGGAGATGACCTTCGCATATCGACGGCGACATCAAAAACTTCCCCTTGCACAACACGAACTAACTTTCCTTGTGGCTGGCTGATTTGATAGTGAAGGCCACGTAAAATTCCTTGAGTAGATTTACTGTGATTATGTTGGACAAAATTAAAATCACCGCAGTGTTCGACAAATTCGTTCTGCCGAAAGGTTTCTAAAAAAAAGCCTCTATCGTCGCCCCAAATTACAGGCTTTATTAGCACAACATCAGGGATTGCTTGCTTAATATATTCCACTGGATCTTCTACTCTCTTCAACACTGCTTTAATCTAATATTATATCCAAAGGGATTTTTGTTAGATAGGCGCCGTAACCGCTTTTTAGCAAATCTTGGGATAACTTTAGCAACTGCTCCGCGTCGATATAGCCCTTGCGGTAGGCAATTTCTTCGGGGCAGCAGATACGCAGCCCTTGCCGTTTTTCAATGGTTTGCACATAAAGTGAGGCGGCCATCAAGTTATCGTGGGTACCCGTGTCCAGCCAGACAAACCCGCGCCCCATAATTTCCATTTCTAATTGACCTCGTTCGAGATAGGCCTTGTTAATATCGGTGATTTCTAACTCACCACGAGCCGATGGCTTTAAGCTCTCGGCAATATCGACGACTTGGTTGTCGTAAAAATATAATCCGGTTATTGCGTAGTTAGACTTGGGGGCAGCCGGCTTTTCTTCAATACTGACGACCTTTTTATCTTTGTCGAATTCGGCCACTCCGTAAGCTGAAGGATCGCTAACGTAGTAACCAAATATTTTGGCACCCACCTCTAGTTTCGCAGCCGCATCCAGACGGCTTTGAAAATCGGCGTGGTAATAATCAATATTTCACGTATACCCGCAAGCATCAATGTACTTAACGGGTAATAGATCATTGGCTTATCGTAGACCGACATTAACTGTTTACTGACGGCCTGGGTTAACGGGTAAAGACGAGTCCCGGAGCCGCCGGCCAACATTATGCCTTTTCTTTGCAATTTGAATACACCATCCTTTGTCTTAATTATCGCCGTTTGAATCATACCGATATTTGCTACGGCTAATTCAGCTTTAATCTACCAGTCTAACTTAAAATATTTTCTTCGACTATTTTTTTGCTATCACCGTACAAAAATGGAAATCTCCCATATCGGCTAACATATCATCGATCACTAACATTGTTTTTATCAATGAGGAATCTCGACCTTCATCAATATTATTTGCAATATTTCGCAATGCTAAATGGTAAATAGAACCTCCAGTTAAACAGATATCGGCTTCTGGAAAAAGCAACTCAATAGCCGACAATATGCGAATACTGTCCGCCGCTTCGGTAGGGTCTCGGTTAATAAGGCCATTCAAAGATGGTTTTTCAATTATTTTTGGCAATGGTATATCTTTGTTTTTAGCGTTTTCAAATAAATATTCCGGCAAAGACTCTAAAACGGCCTTCACTGTTTTAAGGCTCAATTCGCTCCACTGAAAACGGTCTGGTCCAACATAATCGTCAATAACAAAATACCCACCTTTTTTTAATACGCTCTTACTCCACGCTACTGCTGCAGGCGTATCAAGCATATGGTGCAGTGCTGCATTCCAATACACTAAGTCGCACCCGTTAATATCTGGAAAAGACTCATCCTCCACTAAATGAAAAGTGACCTGATCAGTTAGACCTTTCTCTGTAGCTAAGCCGCGCCCTTGATTAATTCGTTCTTTTGAGGCCTCGTACAAATGAAAGCGTTCTACCAAGCCTAACTCAATAAGACGCATCTCCTTTGCTCCTGTACCACAACCGATAGATACACCTTCTGTTAGTACCTGACCATCTAAATCATCTCGAAGGCGAATATTTAGACCCTCACCCTTTCCTGAAATGGCTTTTCCACAAACCCTTTTGTTAATATGTTTAATAATTAATTCAAAATTGTACCAACGCTTTTGCTGAACTGCATTTTTATCTCTCTTTGACCAATAGTCGCCCGACTGAACCGAATTTGGCTTAGGCTTAGGTTTAGGTTTAGGTTTAGGTTTAGGTTTAGGTTTAGGTTTAGGTTTAGGTTTAGGTTCACCTGTATTTTTTTCTGAGGATTTTTTCATGGACTTCACCTAATTATGTAAAGGGTTCTCAACTCAATCTAACTATTTTTAACATCTGTGGATGTGTTAGAAATTCAAAATGGCGATAAATTTCTCTTTCCGGCGTCGTAAAAAAACTGTCTATGCATTGCGGGTCAATATATATGCAGAAAACACATGAGAAACTTTACCTATATATATTAGTCCAATTCAAATTCTCTTTCATTTCTCTAAAAAACCCTGAATTGAGAATGGCTATAGGATTATCTAATTGCATTCGTAATATTTGTTTTACACACAGTAAATGATATAACTCCGACATAACTAAAAGTCTGTCAATCCTAATGTTCGATAGGTCATCAATAACATCAGATGGGCGCATGTCATAAAAAAGGCCAGTTCCTGTCGCCAAACTTTCGCCCAAAGAAACCACGGGGAAGCCTAACAGCGCACTCTCTAAAAGAGTGGTCGAGTTTATTCCGATTACAAGCCCGCATTGTGACAACGATTTGAACATAGGCGTTTTCGGATTACCAATCGTTATATTTCTATAATCACTTAACCTGGGGTTTGGGTATTTGGGATGAGGCCTGACAATAAAATGATTATCAGGAAACGACGAAGTCAAGAAACCTACCAATTCGTCCATGGTTTTAAATGGCGAATCTTGCACAATATTCAAGTCTCTTTCATCTTGCAACGGAACAAATATGGGTTTATCCGTGTCAACAGCCAGCAAAGAAAATCTCTCTGTATCAAACGCCTCTTCCTGTCTAATCGATTGAATAAATTCCTTTCTTCGCTTAAGAAAGGCTTTCTCCTGATTGTCATTTAGCAGTTTGATAGGCCTATACCTAGTGCTACATTTACCATTACAACCCGAAAAATCAAAATATAAGGTATCCTTTTGGGGGAACCAGCCTTGTTCAGAAAATACTGATTTTGCACCATATGCTTGGGCTATCGTCGCTGTAGCAATATCACCATTCGATGACCCATTCCAACAAAAAACAAAATCAGGCGTAAAGTTTTCCATAACTATGTCAAGATGAGAATGATCTTCAGATTGCCAGCATAAATGCGGCGGGATAGACTCCGTGTAAGCCTCAGGGTGCACATAAAAATATACTTGATGCCCAAGAGAAATAAAAGAGCGTGCTAACTTACTATAGAGATCCGAGACCATTTGCCATCGTTTAATCCGTTGCTCTGGCAATATGCCAATTCCAACTGTAAAAAGTATACGCATTTTTGAAGTGCTCTTGTTAGCTAGTCGGAAAACTACTTTCTCTTTCTGACAACCTTGGCAGGGCTGCCAACTACAACAGAGTAGGCGGGAATATCCGCATTGACAAAAGAATTAGCGCCGATGATTGAATGAGCTCCAATACTGACATTATGAGCTATTGTAACATGAGCACCGATCCAAACATCGTTAGCGATATGAACCTTACCGGTTTCCAACGGTTGCTGCGCTACAGGAGTTTCACAATCTTCGTATTTATGGTTCGTTGAAACAATAACTGTATAGGGGCCGATTATCACATCATCACCTATAAATATTTCGCCAGAACCTTGCAGCCAATTGCCAACACCAATTACGCTATGATTACCTATTCTAATGCTACCATTATAGCGACCAGTAGTTTCCAAAACTGCGTGATGTCGTATCTCGCTATCATCTCCAATTTCAATAGAACCACCTTTTTCAACATCTAGATAGGCAGTTTTCGCGACTTTACTTTTTCCGATCTTGATCATGGACTTACCTTCGTTTGCGTTACTAATTAAAATATCCTTACCTACACGTGCAGCGCAGGGAAATTGGTTAAATGGGTGGCGGCTATATAAGTGGGCAACATTATTTAACGACAACTCTTCAATACTTACTTGGCGTTCAAATACCAAATGATACAAAAATGAATCAATATTTTTACCTTCTGTATAATTACCAATTACATCTAGCGCACGATCCTCAATTTTCGCCTCAGTGAGAACCTTGCAGTCACTAAATATACCTTCTCCGAACGCAATCACTTTCTTACCAAGTGCTAAAGCCTCTAACAGCACCGTGCTATTTATACCCAAAACAAACTCAGAGTCTCTTAAGTAATTCCCAATACTTCCTGACGCCAGAAAAGTGAAGTTAGCTCGCGTTGAGCCAAGTAAGTAGGTGTAGTGCGACTTAGGGTGTATTTTAAAAATCACTTCAAATTCATCTGGTATCCATCGCTCCAAATAACTAACGAAAGTACGCATATCAGGAAAGGGGGATCCTTCTAAGATACTAGTATCCGTATCTACCTGTAAAGGCACAAATATTATTCGTTTATTGTGTTCGCTAGACGTACTCCCCAAATTTTTTGAGATGTAACGATCACGCCATGCATCTAAACATGTTTTCTGAAAAGGTGTCAGTGGCCTGAAATTTGTGCCAGAAATAGAGCTTCGTCGATTAACCCCGCTCTCATCAAAATATACGTATTCCTTTTGGCTAAACCATCCCACTTCCATAAAAAGCATTTGATTCGATAAATTACAATCTGAAATAGCTCTTACAGTTGCATGATCATAGTTAAACCCCCCGCCCCATAGAACGATTTTATCAAACTGCTGACCTGACAAAAGTAGCTTAAGATTCTCGTATCGTTTATTGTCTGACTTCATCAGAGCTTTTTCGTTGTCACCAAAAAAACAATCGCAGTACTGAATAAAGGGGGTCAAACGTTGATCGAAAATCTGTTCAATCCTATATTCGTTCTCATGAATATGTATTTCTTTATCCATTGCAAAGCGAAAAGCAATCTTTCGCTCGCACACAATAACAATATCATCTTCTGCTTTTAATAACGTAAGCAATAGATTGGATAATATTTCACATCGGTGAGTACTGGCTAAAGGGATATAAAACAAATACCTCATGAACATTTACCCATCGGCTATAAACTCTTGCCACTATTTAGAGGAAGCAAATGTCTCTCCCAATACTCAGTCATTCGATTGATACTTCCTCGCTCAAGAGCTAATTTCTGAGCCGCTTTAGCCATTTCATACAATGGACCGCGATTTTCGATTAACCAGCATAGCGACTGCCTCCAGATTAAAGGGTCATTTTCTACCAATACACCATTTTTCCCATGGGAGATTACATCGCGATACGGAAAAGTATTTGAGTAAAGCCCCACAGCTCCAACCATACAACTGTCAAATAGTTTTATAATAGATTTTCCTCTGTTGTATGGGGTATCCAACATTGGTGCTAGGGTAATATGAGCTCGGCTGTTCTTTGCGAATTTCTTATAGTCCGTCCAAACCATCGCGGGAATTAACTCAACGCGATCTAAGTCTTTAAGTATATTGGGTATATAGCGATCCGAAAGAATCTGTATCGTCACTTCAGGATATTTATCATGAACATGTCTTAGTGCTGGTGCGATCATTAGCAAATCATCTCTATGCACCATCGTACCGTGGTATGCAATAACAAAAGCCCCACCTTCTGTGTGATGAGATATATCGGAGGGAGGAAACAAGAAACCAGGCTCAAGTAGCTCCGTCTTTTCGCTCTTATAACGCTTTAGTAAAAATGGGGAGGTAACAACTAAGTGATCACAAATGTTCACCATAGATTGAAAGCCACCCATCGCAGTTTTAGTCATCCTTTTTCTGTAGCCACCTGGCATCCAAATGCTATCAGCCGCACTGGGAAGGTCATCGTCAATAAGATAAAATATATCTGAAAAAGCATGTTTATTTTGCATCAATATCGTCAACCAGTCGTCTGATATATAACGCGAGACGATAACAAAACTTTTTTCTAAATCCCCAGCCTGAAAAAGATCAAACGCCTTTTTTGTCGATACATTATCATCCAGATCGATAATAGTCATACTCAATTTATTTTCTGCTAATAACGGCTTTAGTGCTGACAACACATATATCTCATCCGTCGGCGAAGCCATATTTCGGATAAGAACTACACTGGATTGCTTTGATCTGAATTTGTTCGGTGTATATATCGTACTTCTGTTAGGTATAGTAATGATGTTTTTTGATTGCGCTTGAGTTTCCGTGTCATGGTGATAAAAATATCTCTGCTGCCTTAAAAAACAGGCTTGTCTTTGCCTGTCGAAGGTATGAAAATCTATATGCACATCGTTGGGCCAAACAGAACATTTAATTGAGCTGACGTAGTTATTTTCCTCATCGATAACTAGGGGGATTTTACCATTCAATGTGGCAAATATTTTCTGAGATTCATCACAGCTAAAAGCAGAGAAAGCAGGGCTGTTTAATACAAGGTCGGTTGGACTTTTGGAATCGGCATGCAATTGTACATTTTCGATAATACCAGTTAAACAACACCAATAGTGTTCTACTTCATCACCGATAGCAATCCAAATAAATAAAGGTTTTCTAATTTGCTCTTCACTAAACCCCTCAAACAGAAAATTTTGTTCTACATTAGTAATCTCTTCAAAAATATATTCTTTTATTAGCTCCCCTGATTGATACAAGTTAACTGATGTTATCTCTGTACCTTCTACAGCTAAATTTCCAATAATAGAGTAGTTGCCCTGAGAGTTTTTAGATAACGCAGCGGAGCCAGTCGCTATAGGGTTTTGATACCGGTGAGGTACCGATTTGTTTGCCAATAAATCAAATTTCTTCCATAATATTTCTTTTCCGCCTTTAGTTATCAGGTATACTTTTAAACCTACTCTTGACCCAGCTCCATCAAGAGATAAATCCGTATCAAACCCAAGTATTCCATAATTTTTCT